>JAZOXD010000001.1:0-3917 GCA_045659565.1 Eubacteriales bacterium
TGGCCTCCGACTTCACAAGATCAACACCAATATTATTGATGATGAAGGCTTGCGGATGCTCTATATGGCGGGTTATTCCACCGTGGATCTATTGCCGGCCGTGGCATTGGGATCCCTTGATTTTGTATTGCCCGGGCTCGGAAGTGCATCGGCTTCCGCCTATACCTTTGCCAAGGTGATGGCTACAACGTATAACGATTCCGTTGCCCAAGGCAAGCGGGCAGATGAGGCTCTGACCTATTCTGTTTTGAGCGCCGCTTCCGAAGTAGCTTTGGAGCGGGTATTGGGTAGCATTCCCGGATTGAGCGGTAAAAACGGGCTGGCAGCCAAAATAAAAGGGGCCGTGGATCAGACCGCCACCAAGCCCTTTGCCAAAAATCTTCTGAAGGTAGCGGGCTCCATGGGTGCAGAAGGAACGGAGGAACTGTTGCAAGAGGTTCTCTCCCCCTTCTTTGAAAATATGGCCTCCAGAATGACCGTGGGCGAAAGTGCGGGAGCAGAAGTCGATTGGGCGGCCGCCTTTGAAAGTTTGGCGATCGGCGCATTAACGGGTGGCGTATTTGAAGGGGTTACTGCCTTAAAAACCGATTACGTAAAATTAGAGGCGGCAACGCAAGCCCTGGAAGATAACACCGCCCTGGAGATCATCAAGCAAGGTGTCGACCGTGGCGACCGGATGGCGATCGATATTTATAACAACATAAAAAAGAACCGCCCTACCTATAAAGGTGAAAGCGGCTTGAAGGCCTATGCCGGGCCCAACGATATTCTGCGGATCCAACGCTCTGTAAAAAAAGCCACCGCCAAGTATATGGCGGCGCAGTTTGAGGCGGAGATCAAAAACGATCACACTTTGACGACGGAGCAGCAGAAGACTTTGGCTAAAGCATTCCGCAAAATTGCTTTTGGAAATCGGATCTTCCAAAAAGAGGCGGAGTCCATCAAAGCCAATCCTACCGCCTTGAAGATCATGGAGCGGCTGACCGGTGAACCGATGGACGAAAAGACTGCAGATGAAATTCGGGGCGTTGCCCGGTTGGCAGCTTTTTGCGGCGATGATCGGGCGGCGGTTCATCGCCGGTTAGATCTATTCCGGGATCAGTTCGGGGATTTAAATACCAAAGAACTTTCCTTGATGGTTCAAATGAGCGATTACGTGGCGACCCACGAAAGCGGGGTGCAGTATGATGAATTGAAAAATCCCATCAGTTCCAACCAGCAAGAAGTGATCGATCTCCTGGATCGTTCCGGCAAGGAAACCGGGATGATCTATTACGTTACCGACCAATTTAAAACCGGTACTTATATGGCCAACGGGATGATGGCGGTTAATACCGGCGATCTGGAACGGGGTGTGTTTTATCATATCGGCTATCGTTCCTATTTCATCACTAAGCAGCTGAGCCCGGAGGACGGCAAGGTAATCAAGAAATTCATTCTGCAGGCGGCTGAAAAGCAGATCGGCGCCGACGGCGTGGCCGCAGAGGTAAAACGGATCCAAAAACAAATCTCCACAGACGGAAACGATATCACCGAAGAGGCGGCAAAGGACGAGCTCTGCGCCCGGATGATGCCTACCGTTTTGCTGGATAGTGTGAATATTGATAAATTGGCAAAAGAGGATCCTAAGGCCGCCGATGCACTGCGGAGGAGTTTGAAGGAGATCCGCCGACACCTGGCCGAGCAGATGGAGGCGGGCGGTATCGACGTGATTGATTTCGGGGATGCCGTTCTTTATAGCGATGCGGATGCTGACGTGAAATCGGGGAAAGTATCGCTGGACGGTGTTTATTGGGCTGATCTGACGAGTCGGCAGAAAGCGGAGATCAACGCCATGGGAACCGTATTCAACGCTATGGGCGTGAACGTGGAGTTTTTTGCTTCGCCAGTAGATGAGCAGGGGCGGCATATTGGAGAAAACGGATCCTATAACCCCGGCACCAATACCGTTCGCCTAGATGTATTTGCCGGTACCAGCGGAAAAAACACCATTCTTTTCACGGCGGCCCACGAGCTGACCCACGTGATTAAGGAATGGGCGCCCGATCGTTTTAAAACTTTCGCTGATTTTTTGACCGCCCAATATATCAAAAAAGGGATAAACGTAGATCAACTGGTTCGGCAAAAAGCAAAAAATGACGGGAAAAAGTTGACGAAGAATAATTACGAACATTATTATGAAGAAGTGATTGCTGATTCTTGCGAAAGTTTCCTTCGAGATAGCGATCTGGCGGAAAAACTGGTAGAACTTTCAAAAACAGACCGTTCCTTATTTGAACGCTGCAAGGAATTCATCGAAAAGGTGATGGATGCGCTGCGGCGAGCTTACCGCCGGTTTGTTCCGGAATCCAAGGAAGCCAAACTGGTGATGGAAATGACCGAGAACATTGGCGATCTGCACGAAATGTGGCGAAATGCCGCCTTGGATGCTCGGGCCAATATCAAGGGGGCCGAGGTTCTGAGAATGATCGACGATCTTCAGGGAGTGGAGCAAATAAAAAACACCACCGGTGAAGGTGGTGTTAAGCTGCAATTACGTGGTTTTACGAAAGATGGAAGACGTGTTTATGAAAGCGATTTTGAAGACTTCATTACCCAGGACGAAAGAAAGGCAATTTTTAAGAAAAGAATTGAAACCATATTTAATTTGGGTGTAGTCGAACTCAAAACAGATCTCAAAAAACTATTGGTAAACGGCGATAGGTTTACAGCGCAGAAAAACCTTTTTGGCGATGATATAGCAAGCGAAACGGAGATGGAAGCGAAAATAAATGCCTTATATGATATGGCCGACATTCTTGCAACATCTAAATATCTTCCTAAAAGAACAAAAAAAGAGGGTAGTTACGCAAATCCAAATATGAAGCCAAAAAATGCGGCGCACAAAGGTGTTAAATATTGGTACAAATTTCAAAATGAAATTGTGTTCGATGGCGTATCTTATACGGTCACTTTTAATGTTCGAGATAAAGGAAAACAACAGTTTCAATATCTAATCGAATTTGAAGAAAATAAGACGCCCGGCCTCAGCAATACAGTTTTTAAAAAAAATAAAAACCTCCTGCGAACCGGCCGAGCGTCTAAAAATAGTATACGCTCTCAAGGCCAAAAAGTCAACACCAAAAATTTTGAAAGCGATTCCAATGCTCTACAATATACTGATTTCTATTCCCGATTCCTTGACAGCAGCACCAACGGTGTATATAACCAACTTTCCACCAAGATCCGTGAAGAACAGAAAAAACGGATGCTGGTTAAAAATTCCGTTGCAGGAAAGGCTAATGCCAAGAGTGCCGAGCTGCAGGGCTTCCCTATTTTTGATGATAAAGGTAATTTTGTGGAAGGCTCCATATATTATGGGATGGAGAAAGGTTTGAAAACACAAAGGGAATCCGGTAAGATCACAGAAGATAGGTTCTTGGAATTGATGAATCAACTGCGAACCATAGCAGAGAACGCTATGGAGAAGATCCCTGTCGCAGAAGAACCGGCCCACAAAAACAAGTTACTGAATAAGGCTGGGGAATTTATCGGGAATGCAAAAAAGAACGCTCTATGGCTTCGCCGTCAATTTACCGATTCCGGTGCCGCTGTGTATGATATCGCCAAGAAATATGGCTTGCGGTATCTATACCCCTATTTCAATGCCGCCCGGCAGAGCAAGAGCGTGGCAGATTTCTGGATCAATCAAAACCGTGCTGATCTGAATGGCAACGTTATCGGTGAAGGGTTAAATGCTATTTACCGAGTTGTGGCTGAGCGGGACGAAGCGTACCAAGATGCTTTTCAAAAATACCTGTTACACAAGCACAACGTGGATCGAATGAGTATCTTCGATCAGCAGGAATACGACGAAGCGGTGGCCCGGTGGAAAGAAAAGGTACCGATGTATCAGCAGGCCTTTGGTGATACCTTTG
>JAZOXD010000002.1:0-2644 GCA_045659565.1 Eubacteriales bacterium
GGCAAAGAGGAATGGTGGCGGCCTCCAACACATTGCCGGTAGCCTGACCCAAAGCCTTCAAATCTCCTTCTTCCAGCGCTTTCAAAACAGCCGGGGTATCCGGCCGGTCCTGGATGCCAACCTCTTTCAGCTTGGTAAAAATCTGCTTGGTAGAGGCGCTGGCCCGGGGTTTGGCTAAAACAATGGGGCAATTTTTCAAAGCCGGCGCCGGGGTCAGAACTTCGCCGATTCCGGTGGCCAACATGGTTCCGCTGTGCAAAAAGAAGGGAATATCCGCTCCCAGCGGCGCCAAAATTTCAATGGCTTCCTCGGTGCTGAACTGCACATGATAAAGCCGGCAAAGGGCCGAAAAAACCGCTGCGCCGTCGGCGCTTCCCCCTCCAAACCCGGCTCCCGAGGGGATGGTTTTATATAACTCGATAAAAACCTGGTAATCCTTGATCCCCGCCGCATTCATAAAGGTGGTTGCCACCTTGTGAACAATGTTCCGCTCGTCGGTGGGGATGAAAGGAAGATTGCAACGGATGCGAATCCCGCCGTTGCCGGGTTCCCGATGGACCCGGATATTATCGTATAAAGAAACCCCCTGGAAAACCGATTCCAGCAGATGGTATCCATCCTCCCGCTTTCCGGTTACATCCAGGCTCAGGTTGATTTTTGCATAGGCTCGTAAGGTAACGGTGTTCATTGGGTAAGCCCTTTCTCAAATTTTATGAATTTATTGTACCATATCCCCATAACTTTTGCAAGAACCCTTGCACTTTCCCTGAAAAAGTGATAAAATAATGCCATCTTAAGAAGCGAGGTAAAACAAAATGAATGCTGTGATTTCTGTTATTGGTCGCGATAAGGTGGGTATCATCGCCCGGCTAGCGACCCTCTGTGCCGAAAACGGTGTGAATATTAACGATATTACCCAAAAGGTTCTGCACGATACCTTCACTATGATTATGTGGGTCTCCATCCCTGAAGAGGGCAAGGATTTTGCCACCTTGGCCAAGGAGATGGAGGAGGCCGGCACCGAAATGGGGCTGATCATCCATATGATGCATGAGGATGTTTTCACCTCGATGCACCGCATTTAAAGGGGGGAAGACTAATGCTTTCAACCGGCGATATTATTGAAACGATCAAAATGATCGATGAAGAGCATCTGGATATCCGCACCATCACCATGGGCATCTCCCTTTTGGATTGTGTGGATCGGGATCCTGATGCCTTTTGCGATCGCGTTTACGAAAAGATCACCCGGCTGGCGGGGAACCTGGTGGAAACCGGCGATGCCATTGCCGGCGCCTATGGAATCCCCATTATTAATAAACGGGTATCTGTTACCCCCATTGCCTTGGTTACGCCCGGTTTTTCTGTGGAGGATATGGTTAAGGTGGCCAAAACTTTGGATCGGGCGGCGGATGCCTGTGGCATCAACTTCATCGGTGGCTTTTCTGCCCTGGTGCATAAGGCGGCCACCCAAAGCGATTTGAACCTGATCCATTCCTTGCCCCGGGCGCTGAAGGAAACCAGCCATGTTTGCTCCTCCATCAATGTGGCGACCACCAAATCCGGCATCAATTTGGATGCGGTGAAGCTGATGGGCGAGATCATCAAGGAGTGTGCCGAATGGACCAAGGATGAAGATTCCATCGGCTGCGCTAAGCTGGTGGTGTTTGCCAACGTTCCGGAGGATAATCCGTTTATGGCCGGCGCCTTCCACGGCGTGGGCGAAGGCGAATGTGTGATCAACGTGGGCGTTTCCGGCCCCGGCGTGGTCAGCAGCGCCATTGCCAAAATGCCCGGTGCCAATATTACCGAAATTGCCGATTGCGTTAAGAAAACCGCCTTTAAGATCACCCGTATGGGCCAGATGGTGGCCAACGAAGCCTGCCGCCGTTTGAACGTTCCCTTCGGGATCGTGGATCTTTCTTTGGCTCCCACCCCGGCGGTGGGGGATAGCGTGGCCCACATTCTGGAAGAAATGGGCTTGGAGCGTTGCGGCACCCACGGTACCACCGCCTGTCTGGCCTTGCTGAACGATGCGGTGAAAAAGGGCGGCACCATGGCATCCTCCCACGTGGGTGGCCTGAGCGGTGCTTTTATCCCTGTTTCCGAGGATGCGGGTATGATCCGAGCCGCCGGTGAAGGGGTTCTGACCTTAGATAAATTAGAGGCGATGACGGCTGTTTGCTCCGTGGGGCTGGATATGATTGCCATCCCCGGCGATACCCCCGCTTCCACCATTGCGGCCATTATCGCTGATGAGATCAGCATCGGTGTTATCAATAATAAGACCACCGCTGTTCGTGTGATCCCTGCCATCGGTAAGGGCGTGGGCGAAAGCGTTGCCTTCGGTGGCCTTCTGGGCGAAGCGCCCATTATGCCGGTCCACGGCGAAAGCAGCGAAAAATTCATTAACCGCGGCGGGCGAATCCCCGCCCCCATCCATTCCTTACGAAACTAATAAAAAATGGTGGCTTCTCAATAAAACCCATCAAAGGCGCTTCGGGTTTATTCCCGAAGCGCCTCGTTTGTAACCGAAAACCACGCGATAGTCGCGTGGTTCAAAAAAGGTTTACCGATGAAAAAAATCCTCCAATTGTGATAAAATGGGAACGACCTGCCAGTCGAACCAAACACAATTGGAGGA
>JAZOXD010000003.1:0-3066 GCA_045659565.1 Eubacteriales bacterium
CCAATCCATAAATCTTTTTCATTATGCCACCACCTAACATACCAAATCGGGATGTTTTAATTATACCAATATGGGATAATAATGTCAAGGGGTGATTTTATGAGATTAAAAGAAATCAGAAAATCAAAAGGCATTTCCCAACTAAAAATGGCTATCGACCTAAACACCAGCCAAAACACTATTAGTCGATATGAAACTGGTGTAAGAGAGCCCGGCATAAACGAACTCAAAAAAATTGACGATTATTTCAACATTTCTATTGATTACCTTCTTGAAAGAACCAGCAACCCAAATATACAAAAATAAACCGTGAAATTCACGGCTTATTTTTATAGCATAAAAGCGGCAATAAATCAATGTGAAGCATTATATATATAATTCGTGCCGTAGGCACACCGAACTTATTACTTCTTACCTATTACTTCTTACTTCCCAAAAATCCCGTGAAAGACCCTATTTGAAGTAAGAGTGAAGAGGTAAGAAGTAAAAAGTAAAAATCCCGAACGCTTACGCATTCGGGATTTTTGTCTCTCGTGTCCGAAAAAGAACTGGTCTAAAAACCTGATTTTCTTTGTAAACACATTATAATATTTGTCACTAGGTGGGCATACTCACTAAGACAAGTTTGCACTATATTTTTTTGCTTCCAACTTTGACATTGTTATGAAATAAGCAACGAGTAACGTTATAATGGATAGTATCCATCCGATGGGCCAAACGGTATACAGGAAGGTCAGGTTGGGAACCAGCGGGAAGATGGCATAGACCCAAACAAACCGCAGGGCGCACATAAACAGCAAGGTGGAAATCGTTGGAACAATGGGTTTTCCCATCCCTCTTAACGTGCCACACATCACTTCGTTAATACCGCAAATAAAATATGTACTCGATATAATAATCATTTTTTGCCGTGAGAACGCAATAACAGCCAGATTTGAAGACATAATTGACGATAACTGTTCCGAAAAAATGGCTGAAAGTGAACCAAAGGTCGCACCAAACGCCGTTGTGATGAATACCGCCCGGATAAGAGTATTCTTTACCCGTTTTATATTTCCTGCTCCCATATTCTGTGCAATGTAAGGGGTAACGGCAAGCGACGGAGCATAGGAAATCTGATACAGGATTCCGTCAAACTGGTTTGCAACGGAAATGCCGGTAGTCGCGGCTTCACCAAAGTCGTTAACAGCAGTGGTAATTACTACATTCGCCAGAGAATACAATGAACTTTGAAGGCCAGCAGGAACTCCGATATACAATATATCTTTCAGCTCGGCAAGGTCAAATTTCATTCGTTTGAAATTAATATGCACAACATTTTGCAAATTTAGCAGCGTCCAAAATGCTAAGAGGCATGCAATCACATTTGAAATAATGGTTGCAAGGGCAACGCCCTCCACATCCACGCCAAGGACAGCGACAAAGAAAAGCGTAAATAAAACCTTAATAATTCCGCCCAACACCAGGAAATACATAGGCCTCTTTGTATCCCCTGTTGCCCGCAATATCGAAGCGCAAAAATTATAAAACATCAATGCAGGCACACCGTAAAAGTAGATTTCAAAATATTTCGCTGCCTGTGGAAGAAGGCTTTCGGGGCAATTTGTCATTTTCAAAAAAGTTTCGGAAAAAGTTATGCCTATCAACATCAAAGCAAAACCGCCAATGATTGAAAACAGAAGTGACGTCATAACAGCCTTGTCTGTACGCTCACTATCTCCCCCACCTATTCTTCTGGCAACAATGACGTTGGCTCCTACAGATATTCCTATAAGTAAGTTCGCGCTTAGCGTTATCAGCGTTCCGCAGGCACCAACAGCGCCAACTGCTCTGTCATCAGAAAAGAATCTCAGCACCGTCATATCAGTAATATTAGATAACGATTGCATAACATTCATGATCATGATCGGTATTGTCATCGAAAGCAAGCCCTTCGTTATGGAGCCCGAGAGCATATTTAAATTATTCGATTTCATTTTTGTACCACCCACAACCGTTTTGATTTATCAATAACAAGAACAGTTCCTAACATAAAAGAATCAAGTCTCAAAACATTATATCAGTATAAACGGAAAAAGCATATACTTATTCATAAATTCACTTGCACAAAACATAGATTTGCTGTATTATGTTATGGGTGATGTTATGAACTTTTTAATTAACCTTATAAAAGAAGAGAGTCCTCCGCATAAACACAAAAACTACGAAATCATTGTTTATACGAAAGGAAACGGCACGATTCACGCAGCAGAAAAAGATATTGCAGTTGGCCCGGGGAAAATGATCATTATCCCTCCTGGGATCGTGCATTCCAGTTCAAAAACCGGCGCCGATTTTGAACGAATCTACATAAGTGGTCCATTTAATCAGGTTTTTTCTTTGACATCGCTAACAGTAGTTTTGGACAATTCCGCTAACGAAGGCTTGTTGCTGGCAAAAATGATTTATACCAATCGGCATTCTAATAGCGAATATGTTGTTGCGCTGATTAACGCCTTTACACATTTTCTTCTCCAAAATATCAAAATGGAGGATGATATTTTTTTAGCAATCAAAAATATTGTTGAAGAAATAAGTAACAATTTTCATGACTGTAATATTAATCTGAATGCTCTGCTTAAAAAAAGCGGATATTCTGAAGATTATATCCGAGCACAATTCAAAAAGATCACAGGAAAAACACCAACGGAATTTTTAACCGAAATCAGAATAAACCACGCATGTTATCTAATAGATATATATAAAAATTCATTTTCATTGGCTGATGTTGCAGAAAGATGCGGCTATACCGATTATGTGTATTTTTCAAGAAGGTTTAAGCAGGTCAAGGGTGTTTCCCCGAAGGAATATATGGCGGGCAACTAAAACAAAGCCCTCCCCTTTTTTAGGGGAGGGCTTTTCGATTTCCATATGATATCTTATATATTATGGCTGCCTGCGGCAGCGGGATGCTGCTGGCCTGTTACGGTACCCGGTGCGCGCCTTGCCGTCAGTGCGGCCGCATTGCATTTGTATTATTCAAATCTGGCCATTGTCCAAAATAAAACCCCATCCGATCGGATGGGG
>JAZOXD010000004.1:0-4155 GCA_045659565.1 Eubacteriales bacterium
TGGGTGCCATAGTGGACCAGGTTGGCCACCCGTTCCCCTTGGTCGTTGACAAAGGAAAAAACCGTCATGCGCGGGTCAAAGGGCCCCCAGGGGTTTTGCCCCAGGGTTACGACATTTTCCCGATTCAGTTCCCGGCGGTTGATGCCCACATGACTTTCGCCGGTGGCGGCACCCATCCGAACGGGTTGAATATTCCGAACCGCCTTTTGCACCGCATCAAGAAGGGCGGGGATGAAAATCTCATTGCAATAGTCCCGGTCAATATCGCCCCAGCCCACCTGCCCGGCGGTATTGGGGCCGGAATGGGTGTGGGTGGCACAGAGCATACAGTTTTCCTTGGGGATTCCTGTTTGTTCTTCGATCAATGCCAATATATTTTTCGCCAGTTCCGTTTGGATCAGGCAAACGGAAATACTCACCATCAGCGCCTGCAGGCTTCCCTGCTTAAAATAAAAGGCCGTGGCCGTCAGATCATCGTGCACCGATTCGGCAAAAATATCCGGCCGATAGCCATATAGCTGGCTTCCCAGCGGCGGAGTAATGAGTTCCCTGGCAATTCCTAACCATAACCGTTCCATCTTTATTTCTCCAATAATATATTAATATAACTTTATTGTAACACACAAATATTTTTAAGCATAACCTAATTTTCTCATAAATTTCGCAAAAATTTTCAAAACACTTGGGCAGGGGGACTTTTTTTGATATAATGAATACAGTAGTTTAAAAGGAGAAGCGGCAATGAAGCATTTAAAACCATTAACCATCCTTCATTCCAACGATATGGAGGGCGACTTTCTGGCCGAGGACAGCAACGGCAAGCTGGTGGGGGGCGTTTCGATGCTCTCCGGCTATCTTCAGCAGGTGCGCGCCCAAGAGAAAAATGTGCTTTATGCCATTGCCGGGGATATGCTGCGGGGTTCGGTGATTGATAGCGAATATAAGGGCCTTTCTACCATTGAAATTATGAATATGCTGGGGCCGGATGTGGTCGCCCCGGGCAACCACGAAGCGGATTACGGCATCGCCCACCTGCTTTTTTTGGAAAAATGCGCCCGGTTCCCCATCATCAATGCCAATCTTTATTTGACCGGCAATCAGATCCGCCTGTTCAATAGCCACACAATATCAGAAATCGACGGAATGCGGATCCTGTTCATCGGCATCCTGACCGAAAGCATTTTGGATCAAGCCCGGCAGGATCGGCTGACCGGCTCCCTGGTGGATGTGCGGGATGCAGCGCAGGAAATCGGCAAGATCTGCAATGCCCACCGCACCGAGGATATCGACCTGACGGTCCTTTTGACCCATATCGGATTAGAAGCGGATAAACAATTGGCCGCCGCGCTGGATCCCCGCTGGGGCATTGATCTGATTATCGGCGGCCATAGCCACAGCCTGCTGCAGGAGCCTTGCGTGGTGGCGGGAATCCCCATTGTGCAGGCCGCCAGCGGCACCGACCAGTTAGGACGCTTTGATCTGGTTGTGAATACCGAAAAAAATTGCATTGAACACTATCAATGGCGGTTGATCCCCATCGACGAAAGCCACTGTCCCCGGGACGAGGCTCTGGAGGAACTGATCCATCAATATCATATGGCCACCGCTCAAAAATACAGCCGGTATGTGACCCGCTTTGCCAAAACCTATACCCATCCTGCCCGGAATCGGGAAACGGAGCTGGGCAAGCTTTTGGCCGATGTATTGCGAAACGGCCTGGGCCTGGATATGATGCTGCTGGCCTCCGGCAGTCTGCGCCGACCGGAGCTGGGGCCTTTGGTTACCCTACGGGATCTGAAGCAGATGTTCCCCTTTGAGGACGAAGTGATCCAGCTCACCATCACCGGCAAGCAATTCAAGGCCATGATCGCCTATCTGTTCCGGCCGGAGGCTTTGACAAGGGATCATAGCGAATTTTATCAGTTTTCCGCCGGCGTTAAGCTGGTGGTCAAGGACAGCACCATCCGGGAGCTGGCCTTCAACGGAAAACCCATTTCCGATAATCAGATCCTGCGGGTGGGCCTGCAGGGCTACCACTTCCGAAATCTGGAAACCATTTTCAACCTGACCGAGGAGGAAGCAAGCCAAATTGCCCCCTGCCGGGTGCTGGCCACCAACGCTATGGATGTTTTAGACGAGCATATGAGCCGGGAAAAGTTGATGGTTTGTCCCCGGGATCAACGTTGGATTATGGAATAAAATATGCGCCTCGGGAATTCTTCCTGAGGCGCAATTCTTTAAAAATCTACTTTTTTCGTATAATCCTTTGCCTTTTGGGTGATGGCAGCGAAATCGCCGGCGGCGATCAGCTTTTTATCCACAATCCCGGAGCCAACCCCAACGCCACAGGCACCGGCGGCCAGGTAATCGCCCATATTCTCGGCGGTAATGCCGTTCACCGCCAGCAGGCGGGTGTGGGCCAAGGGGGCCAGCAGGGTCTTTAGGTATTTGGGGCCATAAAGATCAATGGGGAACACCTTGACGAAATCCGCCCCGGCCCGATGGGCCGCCGCCACCTCGGTGGGGGTGAGGGCACCGGGGATGGAAACCAGCCCCGCTTTTTTCGTGGCGGCGATCACTGCCGGGTTGGTATCCGGCGAGATGATAAAAGCGCCGCCGGCCTTTTGGGTCAGTTCCACCTGCTTTTCGGTCAGCACCGTTCCGGCTCCAATGGACATTTGATCCCCAAAATGCTCTGCCAGCATTTGAATATGGGCGGCGATCTCCTCATCCGGCGTTGCGCCGGTGGCATCATAGGTACATTCCAGCAGGCGAATGCCGCCCTCATAGGCCGCTTGTGCAAAGGGGATCAGATCCTTTTGGGCCACCCCCCGCACAATCACAATGATCTTTTTCTTTAAAATTCTTTCTACTGTTTGATTCATCATACTTCTTCTCCGTAAAATAAATAATCCAACCCGGCCCGAAGCTGTTGACATTCCATCGGATCCTCTTCGTTGATGGCACTACCGGCCTTTAGTTTTTCATAGTACCGTTCTACCAGTTCCGGGGTAACCTGCAGGCCGATCTCTGCCGGGCAGCAGGGCATGTGGTATTGCTTCATCAGCCCCAGCAAAAAGCGGTTCTGCTCCGTTGCACCGGTAAAGTGATTTTGCAGCAGTAGCCCCACCCCCACAATTTCACCATGAAGATATTGTTTGCTTTCTTCAAAATACAGTTCCCGGGTGGCTTCGTAGAATTTATGAGCCAGGGCCGTTTGGTTGGAGCCCCGGGCAATGCCGCTGATCACCCCGGTGGCGGCCAGGGCTGTGAAATAAAGCTGCTCGGCGGTATCGCTGATGATCCCCCGCTTCAGTTCCTGCAGGCTTTTTTCAGTTTTATGGGTCAGTTCCCGAAAGGAGCGCTTTGCCAAAACATAGGCCCAATCCAATCCCAAGGGGTATTCCTCCATCTCCTCGCTGTAGCGATGGCGGATCTCCAAATACTTGGCCAGGGAATCAAACACCCCCGCCAGCAACAGCCGCTCCGGCTGAGTAGCCAAGATTTCGGGATCGACGATCACCCCATCCACCTCTTTTTCAAAATGACGGGTGCCCACCGTTCGTCCCTCAGGGGTATAGCACACGCTCAAGGGGGTATAGGCTGCGCAGGTGGCGGTGGAGGTGGGCAGATTGATCACCGGCAGCTCTGCGTGGAAGGCCACCAACTTGGCAAAATCCATAATCACGCCGCCCCCGATTCCAACGATCACATCCAGCCCCTGCTCTTTCGCAAAGGCGGCCAGCTCTTGGGCCTTTTCCTCGTTGCAGGTTCCGGTGTAGGTCATGATTTTATAATGATCGCAGCAGGCAGCAACGCTTTTTTCGGCCTGTTGGCCTGCCACCGACAGGGCCCGCTTGCCCCCAATCAATAAGGGAGCGGTTCCCAGCCGAAGAACCTCTTCTCCTAATAAAGTGATAGCACCCCGCTCCTGCAAATATCGTCCGCAACCGATGCGGAAGGATTTTTCTCTAATCGGCATCTCATTTCTCCTTTTTCTCTCGACATACTTTCATTTTAATGCTATAATATCCTTAAATCAAGGGAAAATATTGAGATAAATTTTAGAAATATTGCGGTGAACAGATGATCTTTAACAGTTATGCGGAACAAAAGGAACAAATCAGCGGCGCCCGGTTGGTGAGTTGCGGGCAT
>JAZOXD010000005.1:0-7295 GCA_045659565.1 Eubacteriales bacterium
ATATCTACATCATCCCCAAAAAATAAAAAAACGCTTGGAACTTTCATTCCAAGCGTTTTTTATTGATCATTAGTCCTCCCGATCACCGCGGAATCGCAAGGCCTCGCTGATATGGGCGATATCTAAAATATCCGCCCCCGCCAGGTCCGCAATGGTTCTGGCCACCTTCAAAACCCGGTAATACCCCCGGGCCGAAAGATCCAGTTTGTCAAAACTGTTTCGCAAAAGTTCTTCCGCCTCTTTGGTCATGGGGCAATATTTTTTGATCAGCGGGGAAGTGAGCCCCGCGTTATTATTGAAACTCTCCTCCCGATAACGCTCTAACTGCCGTTTTCGGGCGGCGATCACCCGTTCCCGGATGGCAGCAGAAGGCTCGCCCGGTGCTTTGGTGCTCAATTCTTCATAGGATACCGCCGGCACCTCCACCTGCAGATCGATCCGGTCCAAAAGAGGCCCGGAAACCCGGTGGCGGTACCGCACCACCTCGTTGGGGGTGCAGGTGCAGGGGTGGGTAGGATGTCCAAGATATCCGCATTTGCAGGGGTTCATGGCGCAGATCAACATCACATCGCAGGGGTAGGTTACCGACCCCACTGCCCGGGCAATGGAAATCTCATTGTCCTCCAAAGGCGCCCGCATGGAATCCAGAACGCTGGGCGAAAACTCCGGCAATTCATCCAAAAAGAGAACGCCGTTATGGGCCATTGAAAGCTCCCCGGGCGTCAGATTTTGCCCGCCCCCGCAAAGAGCAACATAAGTAGAGGTATGGTGGGGGCTGCGAAAGGGCCGCTCACGACGGATATCCCCCTCCAGCCGGCCGGCCACCGAATAAATTTTGGTGGTTTCTATGGCCTCCTCAAAGGTCATGGGCGGCAGAATAGTGGGGATCCGCTTGGCCAGCATACTTTTACCGCTACCCGGCGGGCCCTGCATTAAAACGTTATGTCCGCCGGCAGCCGCAATTTCCAGGGCGCGGCGGGGGATAAACTGCCCTTTCACATCGGCAAAATCCACTTGATAATCCGGCAATGTCCTTTCCTGAAAGGGAACTGTTTCCATCGCCACTGCCTCGGCGGGCTTGCTCAAAAGATCCGTTACCTCCTGAACAGAGGAAACGGGGAAGATTTTCAATTTATCAATGAACTGCACCTCCGGTGCATTTTCGGCAGGAACAAATAGAGATTTCAAGCCCATTTCCCGGGCCTTCAATGCCATGGGAAGAACGCCCCTCACCGGCCGGATTTCGCCCAAAAGCGAAAGTTCGCCCAAAAAGCCCACCCGGCTCAGATTATTGGTTACCGTTCCTTCGCAACAAAGAAAGCCGATATACATAGCCAGATCATAAACCGGCCCGGCCTTTTTGATGTCCGCCGGCGCTAAATTTACGGTAATGCGCTTGGCAGGGAAGGGGTGGCCGGAATTTTTAAGGGCGCTGCGCACCCGTTCCTTGGATTCCTTCACCGCCGCATCCGGCAGGCCAACAATCTCAAAGGCGGGCAGGCCACTGGCCAGATCCACCTCCACCGTAACGGGGTAGGCATCTATTCCAATCAAACCGAATGACGTGATTCTCGATACCATCAGTGCGCTCCTTTCGTATCTTTTGCATAATTATATCCTCTTTTGTCTAAAAAATCAATTTTATTCCACATAATCCACAAAAAACTTTGTTTTTTCCCTTTACATCCCCGAAAAATCGTGCTAGAATAACAGATGGATTAAAATAATTTTTATATTTAGGAGGAAACTATGGCTAGAAAAATGAAAACCATGGACGGTAACAACGCCGCTGCACACGTATCTTATGCGTTCACCGACGTTGCCGGGATTTATCCCATTACTCCGTCTTCCGTAATGGCAGAAATGACCGATAAGTGGTCCGCAGAGGGTCGCGTAAACGTATTCGGCCAGAAGGTTAAGGTTGTTGAAATGCAGTCCGAGGCTGGTGCCGCCGGTACTGTTCACGGCTCCTTGGCTGCCGGTGCGCTGACCACCACCTACACCGCTTCTCAGGGTCTTCTGCTGATGATCCCCAATATGTACAAGATTGCCGGTGAGCAGTTGCCGGGCGTTATCCATTGCTCTGCTCGTGCTCTGGCTTCCCACGCTCTCTCTATCTTCGGTGATCATTCCGACGTTATGGCTTGCCGCCAGACCGGTTTTGCTATGCTTTGCGCCGGTAACGTTCAGGAAGTTATGGACCTGGGCGCTGTTGCTCATCTGTCCGCTATCAAGGGCAAGGTTCCCTTCCTGCATTTCTTCGATGGTTTCCGCACCTCTCACGAGTTGCAGAAGATCGAAGTTTGGGATTACGAAGATCTGAAGGATATGCTGGATATGGATGCCGTTAACGAATTCCGTTCCAAGGCTCTGCATCCCGATCATCCCGTTCTGCGCGGCTCTGCCCAGAACCCCGACGTATTCTTCCAGGCTCGCGAGGCTTGCAACAAGTATTATGATGCTCTGCCCGCCGTTGTTGAAGAATATATGGACAAGGTAAACGCCAAGATCGGCACCAACTATAAGCCCTTCAACTACTATGGCGCTGAAGATGCCGAGTATGTGATCGTTGCTATGGGTTCCGTTTGCGATACCGCTGAAGAAACCATCGACTATCTGAACGCTCATGGCGAAAAGGTTGGTCTGGTTAAGGTTCGTCTGTATCGTCCCTGGTCCACCAAGCATCTGCTGTCCGTTCTGCCCAAGAGCGTGAAGAAGATCGCCGTTCTGGATCGTACCAAGGAGCCCGGCTCTTTGGGTGAACCCCTCTATCTGGATGTTGTTTCCGCTTTGGCTAACAGCGAATTCAAGGGTGTAGAGGTCGTTGGCGGCCGTTACGGTCTGGGCTCCAAGGATACCACCCCCGGTTGCATTGCTGCCGTTTATGAAAATCTGAAGGTTGCTGAACCCAAGAATAACTTCACCATCGGCATCGTGGACGACGTTACCAACCTGTCCCTGCCCACCGTGGATATCCACACCGCTCCCGAAGGCACCATCTCTTGCAAGTTCTGGGGTCTGGGCTCCGACGGTACCGTTGGTGCTAACAAGAACTCCATCAAGATCATCGGTGACCATACCGATAAATACGCTCAGGCTTACTTCGCTTACGACTCCAAGAAGTCCGGCGGTGTAACCATCTCTCACTTGCGTTTCGGTGATACCCCCATCAAGTCCACCTACTTCATCTCCAAGGCTGATTTCGTAGCTTGCCACAATCCTTCCTATATCGATAAATACGATATGGTTTCCGAAGTGAAGAAGGGCGGCGCCTTCCTGCTGAACTGCCCCTGGTCCGTTGAAGAACTGGACGAAAAACTTCCCGCCAACGTAAAGAAATACTTGGCTGAAAACGAAGTTGATTTCTATATCATCGATGGTATCAAGATCGGTCGTGAAATCGGTCTGGGCGGTCGTATCAACACCGTTCTGCAGTCCGCTTTCTTTAAGATCGCCGGCGTAATTCCCGAAGCCGAAGCCATTCAGTATATGAAGGATGCCGCTACCTATTCTTACGCTAAGAAGGGTCAGCACATCGTTGATATGAACCATAAGGCTATCGAAGCCGGTGCCAACAGCGCCGTTAAGGTTGAAATCCCCGCTTCCTGGAAGAATGCTACCGCTGAAACCGCTAAGGTTACCGTTGATTGCGATCGTGAAGATCTGAAGGCTTACGTTGAAAACATTCTGGTTCCCATCAACGCTCAGAAGGGTGATAGCCTGCCTGTATCCGCTTTCGAATCTTATGTAGACGGTCATATGGAACAGGGCGCTGCTGCTTTTGAAAAGCGCGGTATCGCCGTTGATGTTCCCCAGTGGATTCCCGAAAACTGTATCGAATGTAACCAGTGCGCTCTGGTTTGCCCCCACGCTGTTATCCGTCCCTTCGTTCTGAATGCCGATGAAGTTGCTAACGCTCCCGCCGGCATGAAGACCAAGAAGATGATGGGTAAGGGCCTGGATGCTCTCACCTTCACCATGGGCGTATCCGTTCTGGATTGTACCGGTTGCGGCAGCTGTGCTGCTATCTGTCCCGCCAAGAATAAGGCTCTGGTTATGAACAACCTGGCTGAAGAAATCGGCGAACAGAAGTATTTCGATTATAACTATAAGAAGGTTTCCGAGAAGCCTGAAGTAAACGAAGTATTCAAGGTTGAAACCGTTAAGGGTTCTCAGTTCAAGACTCCCTTGCTCGAGTACTCCGGCGCTTGCGCAGGCTGCGGCGAAACTCCTTATGCTAAGCTGATGACTCAGCTCTTCGGCGATCGGATGTATATCTCCAACGCCACCGGCTGCTCCTCCATCTGGGGCGGTTCTTCTCCCTCCACTCCTTATACTGTTAATAAGGAAGGCCACGGTCCCGCTTGGGCTAACTCCTTGTTCGAAGATAACGCCGAACACGGTTTGGGTATGTATCTGGGTGTTACCCAGCTGCGTGATAAGGTAACTGCTGAAATCGAAGCCCTTTATGAAAAGACTCCTTGCGAAGATCTGAAGGCTGCTATCGACGAATGGAAGGCTACCTATAACGATACCAAGCTGAATACCGCTGCTGCCAATAAGCTGATCGCTATGCTCGAAAAGCTGGATTGCTGCGAAGAAGGCAAGGCTGCTGCTGCCAGCATCCTGGCTCAGAAGGATTATATCGCCAAGAAGTCCGTTTGGATCCTGGGCGGTGACGGCTGGGCTTACGATATCGGCTTCGGCGGTTTGGATCACGTAATCGCTTCTAACGAAGACGTGAATATCCTGGTATTCGATACCGAAGTTTATTCCAACACCGGTGGCCAGGCTTCCAAGGCTACTCCCTCCGGCTCCATCGCTCAGTTCGCTGCTGCCGGTAAGGTAACCAAGAAGAAGGATCTGGGCGCTATCGCTCGCTCCTATGGCTATGTATACGTTGCCCAAGTATCTATGGGTGCCGATTATAACCAGTGCGTAAAGGCCTTTGCCGAAGCTGAAGCTTATAACGGTCCTTCCATCATCATCGCTTATGCTCCCTGTATCAACCACGGTATCAAGGGCGGTATGGGCACCTCTATGGAAGAATCCAAGAAGGCTGTTCAGTCCGGTTATTGGCAACTGTATCGGTTTAATCCCGATCTGGCCGAAGAAGGCAAGAACCCCTTGAGCTATGATTCCAAGGAACCCACCATGGAATATCGCGACTTCATCATGAACGAAGTTCGCTACAACGCTCTCAGCCGTGCTAACCCCGAAAGAGCAGAAGTTCTGTTCTCCGCCGGTGAAAAGGCTGCCGTTGAAAAGAGAGAAAACCTGAAGAAACTCTCCGAAATGTAATTTCAACTTCAAACCCCTCCACCCCCTCCGGGTGGAGGGGTTTTTCTTTGCTGCAAAACCTCTTTTTTCACCCGTCAATAAATATGTCTTTACATATTTTGGCTTTTCTCTTGCTATTTTATCAAAAATATGTTAACATTCACCTGTATAAATATTTTCAAAAACAACTTCTGCCTGCAGAAGTTACGAAAGGGATTTTTGAAAATGAAAAATAAAGTATCAAGAATCGTCGCAATCCTTTTGGTTCTTGCGGTGTTGTTCAGCGTCACAAGCTGCTTCAATCGCACTGAATCGGAACCTGCGCCCCAGCCGAAAGGGGAGGAGTCTCTTCCCATCACCAACGTGGGCGCCGATCAAAAGGCCGACGAAATCACAGAGGAAGAGTTGATCCAAGCCATCAACGATAGCCGCAAAGAAAGTGCCACCCAAACGGTGACACAGCTTTCCTCTGCCACCGACCTCAAAATGGAAGAACTCACCCGTGACGAGCTGGAACTCGTTGTGGATATTCTGGAGGCCGAAGTCAATACAGAAGAGTTAAAGGATGACGCCCTCTACGAAGTGGTGGACGACCTGCTCAACGGCCTGGAAAAGGAAGAAGAAAAGGATACCTCTGTCTTCTACGACGAAGAAGGCGCCATGAAGGTACCCTTCGATGAAGCCTATCCTGAAATGGTGGAAGAAGGCGCCGTTGAATTTTCCGACGATGCCCTGCTTATCAAAATGAAAAACACCACCGGCGGCAAGCTCACCAAAGCCCTCAAAAAAGCCGGCGTAGCCGCTCTGGAGCCCGTTGTACCCATGGAAAAATCCACCTGGTACAAAGCCACCCTTGCCAAGGGCACCGAACCGGCAACCGCCTTGGCTGCTCTGCGTGAATTATCGGTGGTGGAACTGGCTGAATACGATTATCAGATCCGTACCGCTGCCATCGATTCCTACGAAGATCTGCCCTCCGAAAAGCACCTGGGCAACAATAAACACAAAGGCGATCAGTGGTACCTGAACCACTTCGGCATCCCCAAGGGTCTCAAGCAAATGAAGACCGATGGCGGCGACCCCAGCGTGGTGGTGGCCGTGATCGATACCGGTGTGGATTATGACCACGAAGACCTGGCCGATAATATCTGGAAAAACACTGCCGAAATCCCCGACAACGGCAAAGACGACGATAAAAACGGCTACGTGGACGATTATTACGGTGTCAATATCGTTGCCGGCAAAGGCAATGGCGACGACGATAACGGCCACGGTACCCACGTTGCCGGCATCATCGCTGCCCAAAACAACAACCTGGGCATCGCCGGCATCGCCTATAATGTTACCATTATGCCCGTAAAGGCCGCCATGGCCTCCGGCTATCTGCTCCAGTCCGATATCGCCAAGGCGGTCCTCTATGCCTATGAAAACAGCGCCGAGGTCATCAATATGTCCTCCGGCGGCACCGCCTGCTCCATCGCCGTGCAGGATGCCCTGGCCACCGCCTATACCCGCTGTGTCCTGGTGGCCTCTGCCGGTAACGATGGTGCCCCCAATGAAGGCTTTTTTGCAATCCCCAACTATCCCGCCGCCCTCACCTACGTGCTGGGCGTGATGAGCGTGGATAAAAAGGGTGTGGAGTCCGGCTTCACCAATTGGGACGTAGAAGCCTATAACGGCGTGGAATACGAACTGTACGCCCCCGGCGAAAGCATTATGAGCACCTTGCCCAACGATCAATACGGCAACCTTTCCGGCACCTCCATGGCCGCCCCTGTGGTTTCTGCCATGGCCGCCATTCTTCGCAGCGAATTTACTGATCGGGATCAATACCCCACCAAGTTCATCTATGGTCAGCTGGCCTGCACTTCCGAATATCATGCCACCTGCCTGGATCCTGAATTACATGGTCTTCATAACCTGCCCCAGGTGGTGGATCTTTATGCCGCCCTCACCAAACTGCCCAAGCCCCAGGTCGGCCTCAGCGACTATGCTCTCTTCGATACCGCCGGCCT
>JAZOXD010000006.1:0-3263 GCA_045659565.1 Eubacteriales bacterium
TTTATAAAGAAAAAATCATAAGCGTGGGTTTTGATCGTCTGAGGTAAGATGATCCTCGCTTATTGATCTTTTCTGATGCGCCAAACCGATATGCCATCCTTTGGAAGCGTTCCCTTTACCAGGCACCGTGAGCCATCCACGGTAAAAGAATCGGGCAAGGTTTGCGAGGGAACTCCGTATTCCACGGCATCAAAACTCAACGTGAAAGAAGTGCTTTCGCTGTTAATATTAACAGCAATAATAACGGTTTCGTCATCTTTACGTGAACGCCACGCCCCCGCGATCACTACTTCGGATTCAATATATCCTTTACCGTTCAACCCCGCCCGGGTGATCAACTTTGGAGCACCCGCTTTAACAACGGGTGGGCGAAGCATTCGGTAATTACGGAACACGTCGGCAAGTTCACTTCGTATCTTAACCGCATTTTTTATAAAACTGAGCCAATCCGATCTCCAGATCAGATCCGCCTTACACCAGCCAAGTTGTTGCCCGTAAACCAAAGATCGGGCGTTACAATATTTGAAGAAGCCCAGATCATCCTTTTTCATACCGTCCGTTGTGCGGCCAACCATTTGCACGTAGCCGGCATAAATCGCCGCAAAGGCCGGAACTTCCTCCGGATAGACCCAGTTCCACGTAAGATATCCGTCGAAGTTTTTCATATAAGGCTCCGCACAGCATTCTGTGAAATAAAATGCATCCGTTGGCTTTTTTTGAAGGATCTGCTCCATCATTCGGTTATAGCCTTCCTGCCAAAAACTTCCGCCTCCGGGAAGATGATCGTGTTCGGGATGATAACAGGGACGGGCAGAAGTTGCGGCGATCTGATCAAAATAGACTCCGTCAATGGGCAGGGTTTCTTCCATCTCCCGAACCAATTTTTCTATCATACTATGCCACACGCCAAAGCTTGGGCACATCTGAATCAGTTCACTGGTATGCCCGCTGCGTGTTTTCTGCGGGTAATCCTCATGAAGTATTTCCCCGTTTTCTAAAATCACAGCGCCTTTTATCCCTGTGTTTTCAAAGTTGACTTGATGCCCCATTTCCCCATCGCGTTTTTCCCAACTTACCGCGTTAATATAGGGCATCATATAAATCCCCTTTTCGCGGAGCTTGGGCGCATTTTTGATAAACGTATCCTTGGCGGGCAGAAAATGGGGATATTCAATATTGAAGGGGATCTGATGCCAATTATACACATGATAAGCGATGGGAACCCCGCCCAGTTCCTTTTGGAGTTCCAGCGGCGCAGAATACCAATAATCAGGCTCATAAATATCGCTGCCTGCACTGAGCGACATTGGTTTGTTATCTCCCTGGGAGGGGGAATTGGGAATATAATCGCTGACCCAAAACGGAATATCCTTGAATTTTTCCAAGGTATCGGGACGCCCCAATTGGGGAAGCCATTCCGCCTTTTCGTAAACGAATTTTGCATAGATCATCGCCGCATCGTACCAATCGCCCTCATAGCCTTGCCACCGCATAGATCCCGATACGTCAAAAGAATTACCGGGTGCTCCCCCGCCAATGGCAAAAAACGTAACAGAAAGAGAGAAAACATCTTCTGCCGTCCGTGCTGTGAATTGCTTTACTGCGGCTTTTTCATCCTCAACACCCAAATAGATTCCGAACCGTTGGGAATAGGCGGCAAAATATTGCATTGTGATTTTCCCGGGGTAAAACCGATCGTATGCGAAGCCCTTGCCTCCGGCATCAGCAACCGTTTGCCCGCCGTCACGAGGCACAAACAGATCAAATTGAGGATTTTTCAAAACAGGGCTGGGATAATTGATGGACAGCACACTTTGGGAAGGACTGTTATTTTCCACCTGAATCTGCCATACCAAGGCCTGTGGCTCCTCCCGGACTATGAGGCGGATCACCAGCGCCTCCCCTTCATAACCCGAAAAAACAAAATGGGTTTCCGCAGGATGCTCTTCTATAGAAGCGACGTTCCAATAATGGTCGGAACTTATCCTTCGTTTTTCCCCGTCGGCAGTTTGAAGTTTTGCTTCAAACAACGGTGAAGGCAGTACGTCAAAATCCCCCATCCTTCCGCCTGTAACAGAGATTCTGTGGCCGTCAGACGAAATTTCAATAAAAAAACGATCGGTTCCTAAACGTTTCAGCATTCTAAAAACATCCCCATTCTTAAAATTTCGTATTATTCCTAAAAAACATTATATCCAATCCCCTTTGAAAAGTCAAGCGGGTTCCATCAACCCCTTTTGCCATGAAATAAAAGACCAAGTCCATCCGTTCACATCAGAGCAGTTGTTCACCACTATCCTCATCAAATACGGCTGTGGTATAGGGGGGAAGCTGCACGGTAATGGCCCGCCCGGAGCGGAAATGCAGCGTCATCTCACCGCCTTCCGTCGCTTCACCGCAATAGCCCGGTGCATACAGCCACTCCGTGGGCTTATCCTTCAATAATCGCTGTATCTTCTGCCGCTGAACCTCGCTCATCCGCCATGTATTGAACAGCACCACACAGCGATAACGATCCGGTTCCGCCACGTCCGGTTCATTAACATGGGTTCAGTATATCCTTTTTTCGAAAAATGTCAATGTGCGGGAGCCTTTAAAAGGCTCCCGCTTTTGCGATGAGATTAAATAAGAAGCAAGTAACCAGGCCCAGGGCCGTGGGCAGGGCAAAAGCCAAAGCCGCCCAGCCCCAGGAGCCGGTTTCCTTCTTCACCGTCAGCAGGGTGGTGGAGCAGGGCCAATGGAAAAGGGTAAAAAGCAGCGTACTGCCGGCGGTGACCCAGGTCCAGCCCCGGCTGATAAACAGCTCCTTCATAGCCGGAAGGCTCAGTTCCACCAACGAGCCTTCCGAAAGATAGGCCATTATGATGATAGGCACCACAATCTCATTGGCGGGCAGACCCAATATAAAGCCCATTAAGATCACCCCATCCAGCCCCAAAAGCCGGGCGAAGGGATCGAGAAAATCGGCGCAATGATTCAGGATACTGACATCCCCAAGGGTGATATTGGCGGCCAGCCAGATCAAAAGCCCCGCCGGGGCCGCTACCGCCACCGCCCGCCCCAGCACAAAGAGGGTACGATCCATAAGGGAGCGTAGCAAAACCTTGCCCCATTGGGGTCTGCGATAGGGCGGTAGTTCCAACGTAAAGGAGGAGGGAGCCCCCTTCAGAAGGGTAACCGAAAGAAGCTTCGACACCAAAAAGGTGGCTCCGATTCCCAAAAGGATCAACCCGGTGAGCAACAAAGCTGAGCCCAAAGATCCC
>JAZOXD010000007.1:0-18525 GCA_045659565.1 Eubacteriales bacterium
CTCCGTTCCGATGAATTTGCCACAGAGATGAACCCCATCTTCTGGACCACCGGTCAAGAAAGCCCCACCCCCTTGCTGACCGCCGGGGAATTGGGTGATATTTCCGCAAACGATGCGGTTAATGTCAACGATGCCGTCATAATGCTCCAGTATCTGGTGGAACTGATCGACGAAACCGGCCTGAATTTGGAAAACGGAAATATGATCGGTTCCGATCTGGCCATCAACGATGTCACCTGCCTGCTCCGGCATCTGGTAGGGCAGTATTAAAGATCACCCCCGGGAACCCAGCGGGGTCCCCACCCCCCAGCGGGGTTTAAGAGGGATTTTAAACCCGCCTGACCCGAATTATTTAAAACATCAAACAGAACCCCCTCTTTCCGGCAACAAAAATGATCGTTGCCGGAAAGAGGGGGTTCTTATATGCATCTTGTCGGGATCCATCCGGGTGTCGTTCCCTTGGATTTGATGTGACGTTTGCGGTTCGTCGGGAATCGCCGTCTTTATAAAATGTATCACGCAGCCCGTCCCTATGTACACGTGGCGCTGATTCAAATTGCAATCAATACAGAACAAATCCCTCTTAACCCCCGTTGGGGGGTGAGGAGTCCGCTGACTCCGCGGAGATTAACCCTTACAGTCCTCGTTGCACGCAAAGTTCACGGAATTCGTCCATAGTCACCAATACGTGCCGGGGCTTGGATCCTTCAAAGGGGCCAACCACGCCCAGTTCTTCCATCTGATCCACCACCCGGGCCGCCCGGGCATAGCCCAATTTCAATTTCCGTTGCAGCAAGGAGGTGGAGGCCATCTTCGCCTCGATCACGCATTCGCAAGCGGCCACCAGCATTTCATCATACTCGCCACCCTCTTCGCTGTCGGAGGAATTGTTGCTCTTGCTGCCCTGGGTCGCTAAGGTTTCGATATTCTGGATCGCCTCCTGATCGTAATCGGAGCCCATGGAATTGGTCTTCACATAATTGACCACTTTTTCCACCTCGCCGTCGGACACAAAGCAACCCTGCACCCGCAAGGGCTTGTTGGCACCCACAGGCTTATAAAGCATATCGCCCCGGCCCAACAGCTTCTCGGCACCGTTTTCGTCCAGAATGATCCGGCTGTTGATAGAGTTATCCACAGTAAAAGCAATCCGGGAGGGGATGTTGGCCTTGATCAGACCGGTTACCACATCGGCGCTGGGCCGCTGGGTGGCCACAATCAGATGAATCCCCGCCGCCCGAGCCTTGGCGCATAACCGACAAATGCAATCCTCCACTTCCTTGGAGGAAACCATCATCAAGTCTGCCAACTCATCAATCACCACCACGATCCGGGGCATGGGCTGAAAGTCCGGATGGGTCTCACAATAGGCATTGTAAGCATCCAGGTTCCGCACCTGCGTATTCTTCATCAGGTCATAACGGCGGTCCATTTCGGTACAGGCCCATTGCAGGGTACCCGCCGCCTTTTTGGGATTGGTCACCACCGGAATCAACAGATGGGGGATGCCGTTATAGATATCCATCTCCACCGCCTTGGGGTCGATCAGAATCAGCTTCACGTCCTCCGGCGACGCCTTATATAAAATCGAAAGCAAAATCGTGTTGATACAAACCGACTTACCGGAACCGGTGGTACCCGCCACCAGCAAGTGAGGCATTTTTGCCACATCAAAGGTAATCAGGTTCCCGGCAATGTCTTTTCCCAAAGCAGAGGTTAAAACACTTTTACCGTCCGTAAAACTGGCTGCCGCCAATACTTCTCGTATAAAAACAGTGCTGGCATTCTTGTTGGGGATCTCAATTCCAACCGCCGCTTTACCGGGAATGGGGGCTTCAATCCGCACCTGCGTAGCCGCCAAGGCCAAGGCAAGATCATCGGAAAGGGCAGCAATTTTGCTTACCCGGGTACCGGCCTTGGGCGCCAGTTCAAAACGAGTAACATTGGGCCCCACAGCGGTGCCCAGCATGGTGGTTTCGATCCCAAAATCCCGCAGAGTCTGGACCAGGATCTGTTCCTTTTCCCGCAGTTCTGCCTGGGTGGTGCCCCCGGTCTGCTTGGGAACAGTCAACAGGGAAATAGGGGGGAAGTTATAAATATGTAACTGTTCCCCTTCCATGGGCTTGACCGGTTCTGTGGCCGGGGCGGGCTTGGGCCGAACGGCCCGGGGACGGCGCACCGGCTTTTCTTCTTCCGCTTCATCCTCTTCGAACCGGGGCTCTTCGCCGTAAGAGCCAATATCCATCGGATTAATGTTTCCGGCGGGGGTCACGTCATCATAAACAAACACCGGCACCACTTCGGTCACCAGCTCCGGCGGGGTCACATCCACGGTTCGGGGGGTTACCACCGGTTCCTCTTCCTTTTTGCGTTTTTCATCCGCCTTCAGATCGGAAAAATGCCGCTTGATCTTTTCGGCCTCCGGATCCTCCACCACCAGGGGCTTTTCCTTTTGCTCCTTGCTATAAGCGATCAGCTTGCGGATGGGGTAAATCATCTCATAAAGCGTCAGATCAAAGAAAAAGAGGATCGCAATAATAGAAACCGCCAGCATCAGAATGGTGAATCCCACCTTGCTCATCAGAGCAATCAGCGGGCAGGCGATCAAACCGCCCATTACACCGCCCTGCAGTTCCATTCCCTGACGCCAGAATTGAGGAATCCCTTCGGCGAAAAAACCACCGAAGGAATAATCGCCGGGGTACCAGAACAAATAACTGAGCCCGGAGATAATCACCGCCAACACCAGGCCGGTCCACACCTTTACCGAGGTGGAATATTTTTTCTTTTTATCCAGGGCATCTACCCCCAGCCACACCAAGAAGACAGGGAAGAGGTAGGAAGCAAACCCGAACATACCGAATAGAAAATGATTCACCAGCCAATCCTTCAGCGGCACCTGCAGGCCGGGAATATAGATATAAATTGCCAGCAGCAGCGCCAATGCAAAGAACACCACCGCCCAGATACTGCGCTGGGTAGCGGCCTTTTGCTCTTTCCGCAAAGCCAACTGCTCCTGTTGGATCTGTTTTTTACTTTTTTTGGCCAAAAGAACCCCTCCTTATCCGATCAAACTCCAAACAATCAATGCAACGCCTGTCAGCCCGCAAAAAAGAGTGGGCAAAAACAGACGGTCCTTTTTTTCTAACCATTTCAATAAATAAATGCCGCCCAAAGCCGCCAAAAATGCTGCAACAAGGGCTACTGCCACCACAGGGACGCTTGTCCCGGCCATTGCCCTCATCGGAAGGGGCGCACCCGCCAACAGACAGGGAATCGCCATCAAAAAAGCAAATTCCACCGCATCCTTGCGCTTAAAACCCATATTCATCCCCATTCCCATGGCCATGGCCACGGGCGAAAGACCGGGCAACAGAGCAAAAACCCCAAAAAGCCCCAGCTTAATGGCTTCCATCGGCTTCATATCCCGTAGTTCCTTGTTTTGGTCCAGGCTGTGATCTCCCAAAAAGAACACAGCGGCGGTCAATAGCAACATAAAGCCGTTAAAAGCCGGCTTGCCGACGAACCGAACCACATAATCATAGGCATAACAACGTACCAAAAAGGCAATCAGCAGAGGCAAACTTGCCAAAATCAGGCTCACCGCCGTTACCTGGCCACGGCTGGCCTTGCGCCAGCGAAAGGTTCCGGCAAAAAGTCCGGTGAGCATCTTCCAAAACCCGGTAAGCATTTCTATGATATTTTTATAAAAAACTGCAACAATCGCCAGAATGATTCCCAAACGCAGCAGCATTTCAAGGGCGTTTTGCTCCAACCCGGCGGGGAAGGAGATCAGCCTGCCGGCTAACGTTCCCTGGCCGGTGGCAGAAAGACCCGCTGTTTCCGAAAAGCCCCGGATAGCGCCCTTGATGATTGAAAATAGGTAATCCAAGTTGATTAAACTCCTTTAGCGTATAATACTCCATATTAAATAAATTATATCATATTATAAAAATATAATCAACTGCGTTTTTTTCCTTGACAGATTGACGAAAATAGACTATAATTTTCATTGGTGTATTGGGATATTTTCTAAATTTTTGTCCAAATTGGGTGGATATTTCGAAAAAATCTGAATATATTAGGGCGCCAATGGGCGCCCGATAAAAAATCATAACAGAAGGAGAAGTTTTATGGAACTTTGGCAAACCATTCTCGCTGTTGTGGTCGTTGCCCTGATCGTGGGCGTTTTGATGTTTATTGCCGGCTTTATTTATCGCAAAAAGGCCAGCGAAAAGCAGATTGGCTCTGCAAAAGAAGAAGCAAAGCGTATCATCAACGAGGCAGTTAAAACCGCCGCTACCAAAAAGAAGGAAGCCCTGTTGGAAGGCAGAGAAGCCCTGATGAAGGAGCGTACCGAACAGGAAAAAGACCTGAAGGAACGCCGCGTTGAAGTAACCCGCCAGGAAAAACGGCTGCAACAAAGAGAAGAAATTCTCGACAAAAAGTACGATAATATCGACCGCAAGGAAGAAGTTCTTGCGGAAAAACAGAAAAAAGTGGATACCCTCTACGAAGAGGTGGAAACCATTAAGCAATCTCAGATCGCTGTTTTGGAGCGGATCTCCGGCTATACTGCCGAAGCCGCCAAGGCAGAGCTGTTGCATATGATGGATTCCGAGCTGGAGCACGAATATGCCCAGCGTATCACCGAACACGAGGATCGGTTCCGGGAGAATCTGGACGAAAAGGCCAGCATGATGCTCTCTTTGGCCATTCAAAAATGCGCCGCCGACCACGTGGCCGAAACCACTGTTTCCGTTGTGGCATTGCCCAACGATGAAATGAAGGGCCGCATCATCGGTCGTGAAGGCCGCAACATCCGCGCGCTGGAGACCATCACCGGTGTGGACCTGATCATTGACGATACCCCCGAAGCCATCACCCTTTCCAGCTTTGATCCCATCCGCCGCGAGGTGGCCCGTCAGACCTTGGAAAAACTCATCGGCGACGGTCGTATCCATCCCGCCCGTATTGAAGAAACCGTTGAAAAGGTCCGCCGTGATCTTGAAGTTGCCATGAAGAAGGAAGGCGAGCGTGCCACCTTCGAAACCGGCGTACACGGCTTGCATCCTGACCTGATCAAACTGCTGGGCCGGCAGAAATACCGCACCAGCTATGGTCAGAATGTGTTGAACCACTCCATCGAAGTTTCTCAGCTTTCCGGCTTGCTGGCTGCTGAGCTTGGCGCTGATGTAACCATCGCCAAGCGTGCCGGCTTGCTCCACGATATCGGCAAGAGCGTGGACTTTGAAATGGAAGGCTCCCATATCCAGATCGGTGTGGATATCGCCAAGAAGTATAAAGAAACCGAGGTTGTTACCCACGCCATCCACGCCCACCACGGAGATGTGGAAACTAAGACCATCTATGATGCCATCGTGCAGGCCGCCGATGCTATCTCCGCCGCCCGCCCCGGCGCCCGGCGCGAGAATCTTGAAAATTATATCAAGCGCCTTGAAAAGCTGGAAGAGATCGCAAACTCCTTCCCCGGTGTTGAAAACACCTTCGCTATTCAGGCCGGTCGTGAAATTCGCATTATGGTCAATCCCGAAAAGGTTTCGGATGATAAGTTGACCATCCTTTCCCACGATATCGTGAAGAAGATCGAGAACGAATTGGAGTATCCCGGCCAGATCAAAGTCCATCTGATCCGAGAATCCCGTGCCATCGACTTCGCCAAATAATTCCCGCACTCAAAAATGGCACCGACCGCAAAAAAATAAGGTAAATGATAAAGGAACTACCCCATTTTGTCGCAATATAAAATGGGTAGTTCCTTTTCTTTTTGGTATTGTTTTCTTTTAACGGAAAAAACTCGGCAAAAGCCGAGTTTTTATTGAATTTTTTTGCTTTCCGCCAAAAGGCCCTCTCGCAGTATCTACATACAGCTTCGGGCCCTTTTGACGAAATCTGCACTCATTTTTGAGCACGGGGTCCTCTGCCCCCCTTGTATAGAAATATTCATACCAACGATTTTTCAAATTCATTGTAGGGTGCAGCGTTTAGGATGCGCCGTAGCTTTGATCAAAGTTTTGCGGCACATTGAAAACCGACGAACCCTACAAAGTGTTTTATTGTTTTCGTCAAAAATAAATCAGCCCTGCGGGAGGTCGTTTATTCCCGCAGGGCCGTTTTCTTATATTGCAATTACCTGGTTTGTCCCTTGGGGGACACGCGAACTCCGCTGAGTTCGCGGAGGGGGTTATTCGTTAACCGATTCGTTAACCTGTTCGGTAACTTGTTCGTTGTTTTCTTCCGTTTCCTCTTCCCGTTCAGTGAGGGCGATGTCGATCACCTTGGTGTTTTCATCCAAGCGAACCACACGCACGCCCTGGGTGGAGCGGCTGAGGGTGGGAATCTCTTCCACACGGGTACGGATCATAATACCGCCGGAGGTAATGGCCAGCAGGTCGTCGCCCTCCTTCACCATACGGACGGCGGCCACCAGACCGGTCTTTTCGGTGATGTTATAGGCGGAAACGCCCTTACCGCCCCGGGTCTGTACCCGGAAATCGTCGATCTTGGTCCGCTTGCCGTATCCGTTTTCGGTAATGGAGAGAATCTCCTGACCTTCCTCGGGCACGCACATACCAACCACATAATCGCCTTCTTCCAGCCGGATACCCCGCATACCACGGGTCACACGGCTCATGGGCCGAACATCCGTTTCATCGAATCGAATTCCGCGACCCTCGTGGCTACAGATCAGAACGCAGTCGTCACCGGTGGTATAGCGTACCTGCATCAGCTCGTCGCCTTCGTCCAGAATGATGGCGATTACGCCGGTTTTGCGGATATTATCGTATTCGGTCACAGGTGATTTTTTAATCACACCCTGGCGGGTTACCATCAAAAGGTTTCCTTCGCCCGCCGCTTCGGGCACCCGAATCATGGCGCTGACCTTTTCTTCCGCCTGCAGGGGTAAAAGGTTCACAATATTGGTTCCCTTGGCGGTTCTGGAGCTTTCGGGCACCTCGTAGCCCTTCATTTTATAAACCCGACCCTTTGTAGTAAAGAACAGGATCACATCGTGGGTGGTGGCGGTAAAGATATTCTTCACCACATCCGTTTCCTTGGTCTTCATACCGGTGATACCACGGCCACCCCGATGCTGGGTCTTATAGGTGGCGGGCAGCTGCCGTTTGATGTAACCTGCCTCAGTCAGGGTAAAGATGCTGTTCTCCACAGGGATCAGATCCTCGTCCTCCAGACCGATCTCGCCGATACCGATCTCGGTTTTACGGCTGTCACCGAATTTTTCGGCAATCTTTAAAAGGTCTTCTTTAATGATTTCACGAACACGCTCGTCCTTTGCCAGAATATCCTCCAGATCGGCGATCTTGGCAATCAGTTCCTTGTATTCGTTCTCTACCTTTTCCCGCTCCAGACCGGAAAGTTGTCCAAGGCGCATTTCCACAATGGCCTGGGCCTGCAGATCATCCAGATCAAAACGAGCCATCAGTTTTTCCTTGGCGTCGTTGATGTTGGCGGAATGACGAATAATATTGATTACTTCGTCAATGTGGTCAATGGCCTTAATCAAGCCCTCCAAAATATGGGCCCGGGCCTTGGCCTTTTTGATCTCGAAGGCGGTGCGGCGGCGGATTACATCCTTTTGATGGAGGATGTACTGTTCCAGAATCTGTTTCAGATTCAGGATCTTGGGCTCGCCGTTGACCAGCGCCAGCATAATCATGGAGCAGGTGGCCTGCATTTCGGTATATTTATATAATTGGTTCAGAATTACCTGGGGATTGGCATCTTTTTTCAGTTCCACCACAAACCGCAGGCCGTCCTTATCGGATTCATCCCGAATATCGCTGATTCCAACGATCCGTTCTGTTTTAACTTCCTCGGCGATCTTTTCGATCAAAGCGGATTTGCGCACCCCGTAAGGAATTTCGGTCACCACGATCTTATAGCGATCGTCCTTCCATTCCTCAATCTCTGCCCGGGCGCGGACATAAACCTTGCCCCGTCCGGTACGATAGGCCTGACGAATGCCGCTACGGCCCATAATAATGGCGCCGGTGGGGAAGTCGGGTCCCTGAATATATTCCATCAGATCATCGGGTTCCAGTTCGGGGTTTTCCAACAAAGCGATGGTGCCGTCCACCACTTCCCGCAGGTTGTGGGGCGGAATAACCGTGGCCATACCAACAGCGATACCGGAAGAACCGTTTACCAGCAGGTTGGGATACCGGGCAGGCAATACCCGGGGCTCTTTGCGGGTTTCGTCAAAGTTGGGATCCCAATCGATGGTATCCTTATCAATATCCCGCAGCATTTCGTTGGAGATTTTGCTCATTCTGGCTTCGGTATAACGGTAAGCAGCCGGGGGATCGCCGTCGATGGAACCGAAGTTACCGTGACCGTCTACCAGCGGATAACGAAGGGAGAAACTTTGGGCCAAACGCACCAAAGCGTCGTAAACAGAGGCGTCACCATGGGGATGGTACCGACCCAGCACGTCACCCACGCAGGTGGCCGCCTTCCGGAAGGGGCGGTCGCTGGTCAGATTATCCTCGTACATAGCGTAAAGAATCCGGCGGTGAACCGGCTTCAAGCCGTCCCGCACATCGGGCAGGGCCCGAGCCACGATAACGGACATTGCGTAGTCGATATAGGAGTTGCGCATCTCCTTTTCCAGATCAACGGGAACGATGACCTGATTTTCATAGGAGGTCGTATCAAATATTTCGTTTTTAGCCATTTTCATTCAACCTCCTTATACATCCAGATTGGTTACATACCGGGCATTTTCTTCAATGAATTGCCGGCGGGGTTCTACCTTTTCGCCCATCAAAACGGTAAAAATTTCATCAGCGGCAATGGCATCGCCCAAAGTAAATTGCTTCAGAGTGCGGGTTTCGGGATCCATGGTGGTTTCCCACAATTCCTTGGGATCCATTTCACCAAGACCCTTGTTCCGGCTGATTTCTACCTTTGCCTTGCCCTCAGGTCCCCGCATTTCAGCAGAAATCTTATCCCGTTCCTCATCGGAATAAGCATAGCGGGTTTCTTTGCCCTTCACTAACTTATAAAGGGGCGGAACGGCGGTGTAAACATATCCACCCTCTACCAAAGGCCGCATGAAGCGGAAGAAGAAGGTTAAAAGCAGGGTCCGGATATGGGCACCGTCCACGTCCGCATCCGCCATGATGATTACTTTGCCGTAGCGAAGCTTTTCAATATTAAAATCGCTGCCGATGTTGGTGCCCAAGGCGGTGATCACCGGCATCAGCTTATCATTATTATAAACCTTATCCAAACGGGATTTTTCCACGTTCAGCATCTTACCCCAAAGGGGCAGGATGGCCTGGAAGCGCCGGTCCCGACCTTCCTTGGCGGAACCGCCTGCGGAATCACCCTCGACGATATAAATTTCGGTATATTTATTATCCCGGCTTTGGCAATCGGCCAATTTACCGGGCAGGGAAGCGCTGGTAGAAAGCACACTTTTACGGGCAGTTTCCCGGGCTTTCCGTGCGGCTTCTCTTGCTCTTCCGGCGGTGATGGCTTTATCAATAATGATCTTGGCCACCTTGGGGTTTTCTTCAAAGAACTCGTTGAGTTTTTCATTCAGCAAAGAGCTGACCAGACCGGAAACTTCACTATTCCCCAGCTTGGTTTTGGTCTGACCCTCAAACTGGGCCTCCTCCACCTTCACGCTGATGATCACGGTCAAACCTTCCCGCACGTCATCGCTGGAAAGATTATCGTCCTTTTCCTTCAAAAAGCCCTTGGCCCGGGCATAGTTATTAATAATCCGGGTCAGACCGCTCTTAAAGCCGGTCTCGTGGGTACCACCTTCGGTGGTGTTGATGTCGTTGGCAAAGGAGATCATGGTTTCATCATAACGGCCGGTATATTGCATGGCAATCTCCGCAGCGGAGGTGCCCTTCATACCGCTCATATAGATGATCTCTTCGTGAAGAGGTTCCTTATTTTTATTCAGGTAGGTAACAAATTCCTTAATACCACCCTCATAATGCATCACTTTTTTACGGGGTTCCTCCCCACGCAGGTCGCTGAATTCAATCTTCAGGCCGGCGTTCAGGAAGGCCTGCTCCCGCAGACGCTTCAACAGTACGTCGTATTCATATTCCAATGTTTCGAAAATCTGATCATCGGCCATAAACCGCACCTTGGTACCGGTATGCTCCGTGGTGCCAATCTCCTGCAGAGCACCTTCGCTCTTGCCCCGGTTGTATTTTTGATGATAGATTTTTTTACCGTCGTGCACCTCCACCTCTAACCATTCGGAAAGGGCATTTACAACAGAGGCACCTACGCCGTGCAAACCGCCGGAAACCTTATATCCGCCGCCGCCGAATTTTCCCCCCGCGTGAAGAACGGTGAAGACCACTTCCACGGTAGGAATTCCCATTTTGGGATGAATCCCCACAGGGATCCCACGTCCGTTATCCTCTACTTCAATAATATTGCCCGGCAGGATGGAAATTTTGATGGTATCGCAATAGCCGGCTAAGGCTTCGTCTACCGAGTTATCAACAATTTCATACACCAGGTGATGCAAACCCCGCACAGAGGTAGACCCGATATACATACCGGGCCGCTTTCGCACCGCTTCCAAACCTTCCAATACCTGAATGGAAGATTCATCATATTGGTTGGTTACTTTTTCCTGATCCATTTTCGTAAACTCCATTTCAATTAAATATAAGAAATCTTTTGAATAAAATTACAACGTTTTAATAGGGTCTGGGCTGAAATCTGGGAAATATAGACCCGGGTTTCTCCGCCCTGTTCGCATAATATAAAGGATTTGGGCAAATCGGTGGCCACATTAACCACCTGATGAGCCTTTTCCTTGGCGGTCAAAAACATTCTGGTCCGTTTGCTGACGGTGGCCTTGTCCAAGTCAAAAATTCCGACGATATCTTCTTTTTTAATCAGCACTTCCTGCCCCAGATGCAGATACACGGATTCTTGCCACCTTTCCTTCCTTGATGGTAAACACCTTGTCGCCCTTTTGACGGATTTTTCCCAACTCACAGGTGGAAAGCACCGTCTGACGACCGTCCATTTTCTGAAAAATAAATTTTTGCCGCCGGCCGTCCAGTTCCGATAAAATATCGTCCAGCAAAAGGATCGGCTCGGTTCCCATCCGTTGGTGAATGCATTCCGCCTCCGCCAGCTTGATGGCTAATACCGTGGAGCGGATCTGCCCTTGGGAGGCAAAAAACTTCATACTTTTTCCCGATTGCAGCATCAGGATATCATCTTTATGAACCCCGCTGACGGTTTGTCCCAATTCAATATCACTCTGTCGGGTACGAGCCAGCCGCTGCAGCATCAATGCCCGGAATTCTTCCTGTTCGCAGGTATCCTTGGTAAATTGGTTCAAATAAAGGAGTTTAATTTTTTCTCCGCCGGAGGAAATCTCCCGGTAAAATTTTTGGGCAAACTCACATAATTCCAAAATGTAATTTTGTCGGCACCAGGCGATGTAAGAACCTGCCTCCGCCAACTTTTCCTCCCAGACCTCAAACAACTCCGGGGGGACCGGCGAATCTTGGGCCTTGCGCAATAAGGCATTCCGGTTTTTTAATAATTTTTGATATTCCAACAGTCGGTCGGTATAAATCCGGTCCAAAGAACAAAGGGCCATATCCAGAAAGTTCCGGCGCTTTTGCGGCCCTTCCTTAATTAATTCCAGATGATCCGGTGTAAAAATCACCGACTGAAAACAACCCAATAAATCCCGCAGCCGGGAAACACTCAAACCGTTATATCGGTATTCCTTGGGCTTATTTTTGCGGAACAGGATCTTCATTTCCTCTTCCTGTCCGTTTATTTCAAAATTCAGGGTGATGGCCGCTTCCTCCTGCCCAAAGCGGATCAGCTGCTCCTCCCGTATTACCCGATAGCTTTTTAAGCAGGTACAAAAATAAATGGCCTCAATGGCATTGGTTTTGCCTTGCGCATTATTCCCCGCAAGAATATTGATGCCGTCGGTAAATGTAAAGGTCTCATCCTGAAAATTCCTGAAATTTTCCAGTCTTAAAGAGCGGATCTTCATTGAATTTCAAATTGTTCTTCGCCGTCAATGGCAAACCGATCGCCGGGATAAAGCTTTTTGCCCTTTTGCAGGCAAACTTCTCCGTTCACCTTCACATAGCCATCCAAAATCAACATTTTTGCCACCCCGCCGGTTTCCACCAGGTTGGCAAATTTCAAGGCATCGCAAAGGCGGATATATTCACTTTTAATGGATAATTTTTCCATAATATTATTCCTTCATCCGCAAGGGCAGCACCAGGAACAAATATTCATCCTTCTCCAAAGGCTTCAGGATGATGGGCGCCAGGTTAGACTGCAGTTCGATCAGGATCGTTTCGTCCTCACAGGCGTTCAGGGCTGCCAACATATATTTATAATTGAATCCAACAGTCATTTTTTCTTCAAAGGTATCACACTCAAAGGAATCCTCGAATTTACCGATGTTGGACGCTGTCGAAATGCGGATCTGATCGTAATCAAATTCGCAACGAATGGGGCTGATGATGGTGGAATTGGCCATCAAAGCCGCCCGTTCAATCACCTGACGGAACTGGCTGACCTTAACCTTCACCCGGAACTTATAATCCTTGGGTAAAGCGGCCTTGTAATCCAAAAACTCACCTTCCAGCAAGCGGGATACCACCACCACGCTTCCAAAGCTGAAGGAAACAAAATTCTTGCTGTGGCGGATACGGATTAATTCCTCTTCACCATCCGGCAAAATCTTTAATAATTCATTTAATACCCGGGAGGGGATCACAACCTTATTAAAAGATCCTTCCACCTGGGCAAAGGGCATCCGACGGATAGCCAGACGGAAGTTGTCCACCGCCACGGCACTGATGGTTCCCTCATTCTGATTCAATTCAAACAAAACACCGGTCAAAATAGGCTTTAAATCGGTGATTGAACAAGCAAAGATAGTTTGCTTTACCATTGTCTTAAAATCGGAATAGGTGAGAGATACGCCGTCTTCGCTGAGCACCTCCGGCAGCTCGGGGAAATTTTCCGGGCTCATACCGGTGATGGTAAAGTTGGAATTGCCGCCTTTAATGGTGGTCAGATAGGTTTTGGTATCAATTTCCACATCCACATAGCAGGAATAGGGCAGCTTACGGATAATATCGCCAAAGATTTTGGAAGAAAGCACAACGGTTCCTTTTTCGGTATTATCTGCTTCAATATCGTAAGTAATGGCAATGCTCAGATCATAGGCGCTGAAATGAACAATTCCGTCCTCTTTGATCCGTACTTCGATGCCCTCCAGGGCAGGGATGGTGGATTTTACGCTGGCGGCCTTTTGAACAATATTAATTGCATCGTTCAAAACGTTTCTGTCGCAACTGAATCTCATGCTGAAAATCCTTTCTTTATTCAGCGAAAGCAAAATCCTTCTTTTCACTTTCTCTGTTTATTGTTGTTGTGGTTGTTGGTCTGTGGATATTGGGCAAAAGCCCTTTAACCCAAGGCGTGGGCTACAAAAAGCCTGTTCAAAACTCTGTTGATGCAGTTCAAAACCCATCAACAGTTTCAAACACCCGGTTGAGGAAAATCGGGCTCTTTGTGCACGGTGTGGATAAATCACTGTTGATTGTTCAAAAAACTGTTAATAAGATTTTTTGATATTTTCAATCAGCTCTGCAATGATTTTAGCCGACTTGGGATCACTTTGTATGGTTTCTTCCACCTTGCGGATGGAATAAAGAACGGTGGTGTGATTTTTACCGCCGATCTCCTTCCCAATCTCCGGCAAAGAAAGGTTGGTGATTTCCCGGATGATGTACATGGCCACCTGACGGGGGAAAACAATATCCCGGATCCGCTTTTGGCTGGTCAGCACTTCGGGAGAACACTTATAGTAGCGGGCTACCTGCTCAATTACATTGGCCGGGGTGATCACCGTGCTGGTATTTTCCCGAACCACCGCTTCCATGGCTTCCTTTGCCAAGGTGATGGTGGGTGTTTTACCGTACAGGGAATTGTAGGCCTTCAATTTTTTGATGGTACCTTCCAGCTCCCGCACATTGGTTTTGATCTTGGAAGCGATCAGATCCACCACGTCATCAGGGATTACCAGGTTATAAAGATTGGCCTTCTTTTTAATAATGGCCACTCTGGTTTCGTATTCGGGGGGATGGATGTCTACCAACCAACCCATGGTGAACCGGCTTTGCAGACGTTCCTCCAGCGTAACCAATTCCTTGGGGGGACGGTCGCTGGTAAGGATGATCTGGCGGTTATTTTCGTGCAGGGAATCAAAAGTATGGAAAAATTCCTCCTGAACGGCTTTTTTACCGCTGATGAACTGAACGTCGTCCACCATCAATACATCAACCTTACGGTATTTTTCTTTGAATTGACGCTGGTTATTGAACTGGATGGCATCGATCAGCTCGCTGGTGAATTCGTCGGCCTTGACGTAAAGGATGTTCACGTTGGGGTTATTTTCCCGGATCTTGTTGGCAATGGCATTGATCAGATGGGTTTTTCCCAGGCCGCTGTGACCGTAAAGGAAGTAGGGGTTATAATTGGTACCGCCGGGGTTATTGGCAATCGCCATGGCGGTGGCACAGGCAAATTCATTTTCCTTACCCATTACAAAGTTTTCAAAGGTCAGGGTGGATTTATGTGCTTGCAGTTCTTCCTCTTCTTCAATTTTAGGAATCAGTTTTTCCACCTCATCGGTTTTGCGCTGGGCTTCGTTATCAAACCGGGGGGGAACCTCGTCACCGAATAAAATGTTTACTTCCACCGGGAAACCCATGACCGAAGCCAGGGCCTCCTGAATTTTTTCTTTATATCGTTGATCAAGGATGTTTTTTTGGAAAAGGGTGGAAACACAGAAATAAGCCACGTCATTTTCCATCTTCATGGGGGTCAAAAGCAGGATCCAGGTTTCGTAGCTGGTGTTGTTCAAATCGTTTTTCAACACCATCAAAGCCCGTTCCCAAACATCTTTGAATGACTGCATTTAATTCATCTCCTTTGGTAAAAATAGTCGCGCATAAAATAACACGCTATTATTCTATCATATTTCTAATATAAATGCAATATATATTTTAATTTAGATTATAATTATAAGATAGTTAAAACAGTTTATAAATGAAATTTTGGGGTGTTGACAATCAAATGGTTTCCCGTTATAATTAATCCTTAGATAATAAATTGGAGGAAGTGCCATGAATAATACAGAAAAAACCATGGAACAGATCGTAAATCTTTGCAAAAACCGCGGTTTTGTTTACAGCGGCAGCGAAATTTACGGCGGGCTTTCCAACTCCTGGGACTACGGCCCCTTGGGTGTTGAATTCAAAAACAATGTAAAAAAGGCTTGGTGGAAAAAATTTGTACAGGAATCTCCTTATAACGTAGGGCTGGATTCCGCCATCATTATGAACCCCCAAACCTGGGTAACCAGCGGTCACGTGGGCGGCTTTTCCGATCCTTTGATGGATTGCAAGGCTTGTAAGGCCCGTCATCGTGCCGATAAGCTGATCGAAGATTTCGGCGCCCAGGCAGAGGGCATGACCTTTGAGGATATGCAGAAGTTCATTGAAGAAAACAATATTGTTTGCCCGGAATGCGGCGCCAAGGACTTCACCGATATCCGCAAGTTCAACCTGATGTTCAAAACCTATATCGGCGTTACCGAGGATGCCAAAAACGAAGTTTACCTGCGGCCCGAAACCGCTCAGGGTATCTTTGTAAACTACGCCAATATCCAAAGAACCACCCGTAAGAAACTGCCCTTCGGCGTTTGCCAGATCGGTAAGAGCTTCCGGAACGAGATCACACCGGGCAACTTTGTGTTCCGTACCCGTGAATTCGAGCAGATGGAATGTGAATTCTTCTGCAAGCCCGATACGGATCTGGATTGGTTCTACTATTGGAAAGATTATTGCAAGAACTTCCTGCTCTCTTTGGGGATGAAGGAAGAAAATATGAGAATGCGCGATCATTCCAAGGAAGAGCTTTCCTTCTATTCCAAAGCCACCACCGATATCGAATTCCTGTTCCCCTTCGGTTGGGGTGAACTGTGGGGCATTGCAGACCGTACCAATTACGATCTGGGCCGCCATCAGGAAGAAAGCGGCAAGAGCCTGGAATATTTCGATCCCGAAACCAACGAGCATTACATTCCTTATGTGGTAGAGCCCTCTTTGGGTGCTGACCGTGTGCTGCTGGCCTTCCTTTGCGATGCTTATGACGAAGAAGTGCTGGATGCGGAAAAGAACGACGTGCGCGTGGTATTAAGATTGCATCCCGCTCTGGCGCCCGTAAAGGCTGCCATCCTGCCCCTTTCCAAAAAGTTGAGCCAGCAGGCCATGGAAAAGGTTTACGCCCCCCTGTGCAAGGAATTCAATGTGGAATTTGACGACGCCGGCTCCATCGGTAAGCGGTACCGCCGCCAGGACGAGATCGGAACGCCCTTCTCCATTTGCTACGACTTTGAAAGTGAAGAAGACGGCTGCGTAACCATCCGTTTCCGGGATTCCATGGAACAAAAGCGGGTTAAAATTGATGAATTGAACGAATTTATCCGCAATTCTTTGGATTTTTAAAAAAATTAAGTTGACAAACCGATTTTCGTCGGTTATAATGATTTTTGCTCAAAAATGAAGTTGTATATCCCAAGCATATACAGAAGGAGGATAGAAAATGGTTCGTACTTATCAACCTAAGAAACGCCAGAGAAGCAAAGTTCACGGCTTCAGAAAAAGAATGCTGACTGCCAACGGACGTAAGGTTTTGGCCAGAAGAAGGGCAAAAGGAAGAAAAAGATTAACTCACTAATAGTAAAGGCCGCATTCTTTTGTTTGCGGCCTTTTTCAATCTTTTTCGGATCGGAATGTTGATTGAATGAAGATCGAAAGCGTAAAAGAAAACGTAAATTTTAAAAGAGCCTATTATCAAGGAAAATCGGCGGTCACCAAATTGATGGTGATTTATTGGCGGAAGAATAGATTAGGGAAAAAACGGCTAGGATTAACCGTGAGCAAAAAGTTGGGCAATTCCCCCCAGCGCAACCGGGTGCGCCGCATCCTGCGGGAAGGGGTACGCCGGCAATTGCATCTGTTGCCCGAAGGTCACGATTTTATTATTGTGGCCCGCACGGCCTCCGTCACCGCCAAAAGCACCGAGATCGAAGCCATCTTGAAAGAGGTTTTTTCAGCGTGAGCAAACTGAAAAAGCTTCGGGAGCTTTGGGTTTGGCCCATTCGCTTTTATCAGCGGCGGATCTCGCCTCATTTTCCTGCCCGGTGTAAATATTACCCTACCTGCTCCGCTTACGCCTTAACGGCGATCTTGCGCTACGGCATATTGATTGGCGGAGTTTTGGCTTTTTGGCGTCTTTTGCGTTGTAACCCCTGGTCCAAAGGGGGCATTGATCCCGTTCCTGATCAGTTGTTTAAAAGGAGAAAAAATTTATGAGTTTCTGGAGTTATCTGATTGTTCCCTTTGCGTGGCTGATGCAGTTTTGTATGAAACTGGTCAACGACTACGCTTTGGCAATGATCCTTTATGCTCTGATCACCAAGATCATCATCTTTCCCTTTGCAATAAAGCAGCAAAAAAGCTCCATGGCCATGCTGCGGCTGAAGCCCTATCAGGATGCCTTGGCCAAAAAGTATGGCAGTAACAAAGAACGTTACAGCATGGAACTGCAAAAGCTTTATCAGCGGGAAGGCTATAACCCCATGGGAAGCTGTCTGCCTATGCTGATCCAGCTGCCTTTGATCTTTTTGATCTATTCCATTGTTCGTCACCCCATTACCTATGTGCATTACAATGCATTTTTCACCGCCGATACCGCCCAACAGATTTTTGATAAGGTGCAGGCCTTCGGGTTTGATAAATTCCCCGATAAGATCGCCAAGGCTTTTGAAAAGATCGCTTCCGGCGATGCGGCAGTGACCACCATCAGCAATTATGAATTGCAGATTTATGACAAGATGAGCGATGTATTTAGCATCGCCGGGGATAAGCTGTTTGGCTTTATTCCCCTGTCCGGCACCCCCAACACCGATTTTTGGAGCTGGATGCTGTTGATCCCCATTTTTTCCGGTATCACCAGCTTCTTGCTGTCTTGGCTGAGCCAAAAGTTTGGCCCCATGCAACAGGCTCAGGATCCCTCTGCTGCGGGTTCCAACAAAATGATGATGTATATGATGCCCATCATGTCCGTTTATTTCTGCTATACCCTGAACTGCGCCTTGGGTCTTTACTGGATCATCGGTAACGTTTTGGGTATCGCCCAGATCTTTGTGCTGAATAAGATCTATGACCCCAAAAAGGTATTGGCCGAGGTAGAAGTAAAGCTGGAAGAAGAAAAAGAAAAGAAACGGGAAAAGCGCCATGCCGCTGCCGAGAAAAAGGCGGCCGCCATCGCTGCTTCCAAGAATTCCAAGAAAAAATAAGAGAGGCTATTATGGCTATTAAAGAATTGTTTTTTGAAGCAAAGACCATCGAAGCGGCTGTAGAAAAGGCTGCCGAG
>JAZOXD010000008.1:0-3709 GCA_045659565.1 Eubacteriales bacterium
AGGGTGGAAGCGCAAGTGGAAAAACCACCCTGGGGAACCTGTTGGAAGAGCTTTACCCCTGCACCACGGTTCATATGGATCATTTCTTTTTGCGCCCCGAGCAACGCACCCCCCAGCGCCTTGCCCAACCGGGGGAAAACGTGGATTGGGAGCGGTTTTTAGAGGAGGTTCTTCTTCCCCTGAAGAAAAATAAGTGCCTGAAATATAAGGCCTTTGACTGTTCCACGGGGCGGCTTCTGCCCCCGAAAGAGATTTGCCCCCGGCCTTTGGTTATTGTGGAAGGCGCCTATTCCATGCACCCCCGCCTGGCGGAGCATTATGATCTTTCTGTATTTTTAGAGATCAGTCCGGAACTACAGCGGGAGCGGATCAAAAAGCGGAACACACACCCGATGGCGGAACGCTTTTTCAAGGAATGGATCCCTCTGGAACGGCTTTATTTTGAACAATTAAAGGTGAAAGACCGTTGCAAAATGATAATAAAAATCGCCGATCAATGATCGGCGATTTTTTATTTTGGAAAATTATCGGAATATTTTTGTTCCCCATCGGGCATCACCCACATAGCCTCGGCATCGGGGATCAGACCGATCAATGCCCGGCCTTCCACATAAGTCATATTAAACAGAGCGGTGGAAAGGGCATCAGCCTTTCCGGAATCGTTACACAGCACCGAAACGGATCGATAGGCTTCTCCGGGCATCAGGGTATCGGGATCGATAATATGGTGATACCGTTTGCCGTTCACGGTGTAATACCGTTGGTAGCTACCGCTGGTCACCAAGCTTTGATCGGTCAGTTCCAGATAGGCGATATAGGGCTTTTCGGCATTTTCCCCATCGGGGTTTTCAATACCGATGCTCCAGCCACGGCCGTCCGGGTGGCTACCGACACACCGCACATTGCCACCCACATTCAAAAGATAGCCGGTGATCCCCTGCTCTTCCAGATGGCGCGCCGCTTGCTCGGTGGCGTACCCTTTGGCAATGGCTCCCACATCCAGACTCATTGCCGGATCCTTCAACCAAACAGTGGCATTTTCTTCATCGATGATCAGCTGTTGAATATCCGTATGCTTAGCCGCCGCCCGGAGTTTTTCCATTGGCGGAAGGGCAGCGGATTCCGGATGATCCATCCCCTGGGTGCGGTATTGATGCCAGATGGAAAGCACACTGCCCATGGCCACATTCATCCGTCCGTTGGTCAGGGTGTAAAGTTCCCTGGCATAATGCAGCAGATCGCTAATCTTTTGGTCCACCTTCACCGGCTGATGCACCCCGTCGGTCAGATCGTTGACGGTGCAGAGGTTGTTTACCCCCTCATAGCGCTTATAAATATCATACAGCCGATGATATTCCCCCAAAAGGGCCTTGATTCCGGCGCAGGTGGCATCAAATTCTTCCTTACTTTCTGCATAGCCCACAATGGTGGTGACGGTATCGAAATAATCGAAGGAATAATCGGTATATTTGGTTTTTCCCTGCCTTTCGCAAGCGGTAAGGCTCAAAATCAGGACCACAAGGGTCGCCAGGGCAATCAAACGCTTCATTTCCTTACTCCAAACAAAAAGGGGATGCCGAAGCATCCCCCCCATTGAATCAACTTTTACGCAACGGTGGCGGCTTTTACAGCAGCCTTTACCATATCGGCAACAGCGATGGTGCAACCGGCGGTCTGCAGGCTTTCAACGCCATAGCCCTTGGATTCCAGAGCAGCGATCTCGGTGGCATTCTTGCCGGCCAAAGCGGCATCGAAAGCAGCAGCCTGCTCGTTCCATTCCTTCACAGTGCCATCCTTGTTCAGGTCAGCGCCGTAGGCAGCCATGCCATAGTTGGTGCCCAGTTCTTTTTTGGTGGTCAAAGCAGCCTTCACATCGGAAGTTACAGCGCCCTTGGCATCAAACTCAACAGTAGCGGCAACACAATCGGTAGCAGCAGCGGCAACCTTGCCATCCTTTACGGCAGCAGCGTTCACAGTGGTTTCAATTGCTACAGAGCCAGCCTTTTCTTCGGTGAAATCGGCGGTGGTCTGAGCAGCTACCATAGCTACGTTCAAAGTAGCATCGGCAGTGGCAGCAGATTCAGCAGCGTTGGCAACAGCCTTTTCCAGAGCGGTTACATAACCGGCAACGGCCATGGTGCAACCAGCGGTCTGAATGTCGGCATTGGCATAACCATTGGCAACCAAAGCCTTTACTTCATCGATGGTCTTGCCCTTTACGGCATCAGCAAATACGGCGATCTGCTCGTTCCATTCCTTTACCACGCCGTCCTTATTCAGGTCGGTACCGTAAGCAGCCATACCATAGTTGGCACCCAGCTCGCCCTTGGTCTTCAGCTCAGCGGCGGCAACAGCCTTGCCGGCGGCGGTGTAGGCCATGTCGGTAGCCAGCTCGTCAATGGTGGCAGCAACAATCTTGCCGTCAGCACCCAGCAGAACAGCAGCGGCAGTCACGGTCAGAGTGGTCTTACCGTTGGTTTCGCCATCGGCATTGGTGGAAGTGCCGTAAGCGGCAGAAACACCCAAGCCCAGCTTTACAGCCTCGGCCTTCTTACCGCAAGCGGAAAGGGCCACCAGGGAAACTAACATCATTACAACCAGAAGTGCGCTTAATAATCTTTTCATTTCGTTTTCCTCCTTATCGGAAAATTATTTAACGTTATTATTATGCCACATAGAGTATAATTCGTCAATAGGGTTATTATGCTTCTTTGATATAGCGTTATACATTCTTCATATACTTCAACACCAATGCACCGGCTAATCCCACCAGAACCCCGGCCAGGGTTCCGGTAAGGGTCAAAACGATCATATAATAGCCGATCTCGGCGGTTTCCAGCACCAGCATCGCAACCAGCACCTGCCCCAGGTTGTGAAGCACGCCGCCCACCAAACTGACACCCACCATAGAAAAGCGATCGATCTTTTTCAAAAGAGCCATCGCCCCCAAGCTCAACACCGCACCGGCGGCGCTATAGGCCAGGGTCATTACATTGCCAAAAAGCAACGCTACCGCAAAAAGCCGCACCAGTGAAACCGCCGCAGCCTCCTTCAGGGAAAAGCGGTAAAGCATAAAGATAATCATAATATTGGGCAAGCCCATCTTAATACCGGGCACCGCCGACCATAGGGGCGGCAGCAATGCCTCCACATAGGCCAAAATCAAGGTAACAGCCGTACAAAGACCCAAAAAGGCAATTTTTTTCGTATTTTTCATCCGTTACACCACCATATCCGGCCCCTGCACCGTTTCATTTCCTACAATTTTGATCACCAATTCCCGGGGCAAACATACGACAGTTTCCCCCACCTTGGAAACCGGGCGATGATTCACACAGATCTGATCGGGGCAATCGGCCCGGGTGATTCGGGCTTTTCCCCCTTCGATCACCAGCAGATGGGTCACGGTGCCCTCGGTTTGAATCTGGATCTGTCGATCCTCTGCCAGGGAATGGCGGGCGATCTCGGTTCCGTTTTGGAGGATTGCCGCATAAGCACCCTCCCGGCGGGTGGCGAAAAAGATCACCGCAAAAATTATCACCACCGCCAACACTCCAACCAGCAATAAAAGGTCATTGCGGCGCCGTTGATCCGGCGCCGCAGTTTTTTGATTCATCTTCATACGTTTTTTAAACAATGGGTGGGACGGCCTTCGATACAAACGCCGCACCCGTCGCAAAGATCATAATCGATCACAGCCAGGTTGTCC
>JAZOXD010000009.1:0-1857 GCA_045659565.1 Eubacteriales bacterium
CTTCATCGGAACGGTTTTTGCCATAAATACTCACCCCTTTAATAGTATATTATATCAAATTATAAAGGTGAGAGCAATAAAAATATCAAGAAATTTATGTAGGGAACGGCCTGTGTGCCGCTCCGTTGTTATTTATCCCTCGGCTTAAAGAATAAACTGAAAAACAGCCCGAATCCAATGGCCGCCGCAATGCCTCCGGCGGTGGCCTGCAGTCCGCCGATGAAAACGCCGATCAAACCTCGGGTGTCAACGGCCTGCTCCACCCCTTTAGCCAGGGAATATCCAAAGCCCGTCAGGGGCACCGTGGCCCCCGCTTCGCCAAAATCTCGGATGGGATCATAAAGACCGATGGCGGTCAGAAAAACGCCCCCCACTACATATAAAACAACGATCCTGGCCGGTGTCCAGTTGGTCTTGTCGATCAGAATTTGAGCAAGGGCACAAAGAATGCCGCCCACTAAAAAAACCTTCAGATAATCAATGATCATTTCACACCCTCCAAATGCACTAAATGAGCAATGCCGGGAATGGATTCCCCCTGCATTACCGAAAGGGGACTCATCAGCGCGCCTGTGGATAAAAACAGAACCCGCTTCCATTCTTTTTTGACTAATTTCGGCAAAATATAAGCCGTTAAAACCGAAGCACTGCATCCGCATCCGCTGGCCCCGGCGTGCATATCCTGCTTCTCCTGATCATAGATCAAAAGCCCACAATCCTCGTAAACGCCCGCCAGATCAATGCCCTGTAAAGCCGCTAATTCGATTACGGACCGATGGCCGATCTCCCCTAAATCTCCGGTGAAGATTCCGTCGTAATCGGCGGGGGAGGTGCCTGTTTCTTTTAAATATTCCGTAATCGTAAAAAGTGCCGCGGGCGCCATGGCTCCACCCATGTTGTTCATATCCGTCACTTCCCGGTCGATGATGGCCCCAAAAGCGCCGCCCACCACCTGAATCGGCCCTGCTTCAAGCCCCAGAACCAACGCTCCGGATCCGGTTACCGTGTGTTGGGCGGCAGGCGGGCGTTGACCGCCGTATTCCAACGGGAAGCGGAATTGCCGCTCTGCGGTGCCAAAGTGGGAAGACGTGACCGCCGCGCTCCGTTTGGAGATGCCCGCTTCCAGACTCATCCCCGCCACCAGGGTGGAAAGCGCCATGGTGGAACAAGCCCCATAAAGCCCAATATAGGGCACCCCCGCATTGCGGAAATGATAAGCAGAACTGATGCATTGGTTCAAAAGATCACCGGCGGCGGCCAATTCCAGATCCTTTGGGTTGCATCCGGATCGGCGTAAGGCGTGCTCCAAAGCCATTTTTTGCAGATGCACCTCCGCCTTTTCCAAGGTGTCCTTTCCACAGTAAAAATCCTCCTCGATCTGATCAAAAAGGGATCCCAAGGGCCCTTCCTGTTCCTTCTTTCCAACACAGTTCCCCCAGCCGTTGATATAGATCTTTTTCTCGAATTCAAAGGCAATCCTACCCAATTTCTTCGCCATATTTTTCACCCTATCGTTTTTTCTTTATTATGCAGAAATAATCTCCAAAATATGCAACCCTTTCTTTACATTTGCTCTTTTTTATCTTATAATAAATAAAAAGAAAGGCGGCGATGAAGATGCATTCATTTTTATTGATCGGTCAATCCAATATGGCCGGGCGCGGTTTTTTAGACGAAGCTCATCCCATTGATAACGAAAAACTTTATATCCAGCGGAATGGCCGTTGGCAAAAACTGTTCCGTCCCATTAATCCGGACCGACGTTTTTCCGGGGTCAGCCTGGCAGAAAGCTTTGCAGAAGCCTATGCCAAGACCCACGGGGAAGAGATGGGCCTGATCTGCTGCGCCGATGGCGGA
>JAZOXD010000010.1:0-2057 GCA_045659565.1 Eubacteriales bacterium
ACCCTGCCCTGCAATCTGCCGGAGTTTAACGGCCCCTTGCTGGATCTGGTGCAGATGATCCGTAAGACCGGTAAGTCCATTGCGGCCCATTATTATCACGCTCCCGGCTTTGTGGCACACCACAATATTGACCTTTGGGGCTTGGCCAATCCGGTGGGGATCACCTATCCGCAATCCGCCATTCAATATGCCTGCTGGCCCTTGGCCTCCGGCTGGCTTTGCCGCCATCTGGCAGATCACTATGAATATACTTTAGATCAAACCTATCTTCAGAAAACGGTTTTTCCCACCCTGGAAGAAGCAGTTCGATTTTATCTTGCGGTATTGGTGACCGATGAAAAAGGATACTATATTTTGCCGGTGACCTCTTCCCCTGAAAACAGTTTTTTGGATGAAAATAAAAATAGACATGCAGTGGTTACCTATACGGCGATGGGTCAAAGTATTCTCAGGGAACTGTTTACCAATTATCTGAAGTATGCAAAATTGCTGGAGATTGAAAATGAGCATACCGCCAGCGTTTCTAAGGTATTGCCCAATCTCCGGCCTCTGCAGATCGACTCCGACGGTCGGTTGATGGAATGGGACGAAGAATACCCGGAGCGGGAACTGCACCATCGCCACGTATCCCATCTTTATGCCCTTTATCCGGCGGCGGAGATATCCCCGGAGGATACTCCCGAATTGGCGGATGCCTGCCGCAAGACCTTGGAGGTTCGGGGCGATGCCGGCACCGGTTGGAGTCTGGCCTGGAAGGTGAACTTTTGGGCACGGTTGAAGGATGGGGATCACGCTTTGCGGCTGGTGGATCAACAGCTTCGCCTGGTGGACGAGACTGCCGTTAACTATAAGAAACACGGCGGCACCTATCCCAATCTGTTTTGTGCGCACCCGCCCTTCCAGATCGACGGAAACTTCGGTGTCACCGCCGGGATCATCGAAATGCTGCTCCAATGTTGTAAGGGTCAATTGGAACTGTTGCCCGCTCTGCCCTCAAAGTGGCCTTCCGGCTCTGTAAAAGGCCTTTTGGCCAAAGGCAATATCACGGTGGACCTGGAGTGGGAGCAGGGCAAACTGAAAAAAGCTTCCTTTGTTTCCCCCTTCTCTCAAGAAGTTTTGTTGAAACTGCCCGACGCAAAAGAATGTCGCAAACTTTTGCTGGCTGCGAATAAAAAAGAAATCCTGCTCTTTTAATAAAAATGACACTTTCAAAACTTGAAAGTGTCATTTTTATGTTATTTACTCAATTTTTCATCAATGGCTTTTGCCGCCTGTTTTCCGGCTCCCATGGCCAGAATTACGGTGGCCGCGCCGGTCACGGCATCACCGCCGGCATAAACGTTTTCCCGGCTGGTGAGGCCCGTTTCTTCTTCGGTCACAATGCAGCCCCATTTGTTGGTTTCCAAACCGGGGGTGGTGGAGCGGATTAAAGGATTGGGCGAGGTGCCAATGGCCATAATCACCGTATCCATCTCTAAGGTATGCTCGCTGCCTTCCTTCACGATGGGCTTCCGTCGCCCGGAGGCATCGGGCTCGCCCAAGGTCATCTCCACGCAGGTCAGCCCTTTCACGTTTTGATGTTCATCCCCTAAAATGGCGGTAGGATTGGTCAGGGTTTTAAAGATGATGCCCTCCTCAATGGCGTGGTGGACCTCCTCCGCCCGGGCGGGGATCTCGTCCATTGAACGGCGGTAAACGATGTAGACCTCCTCGGCTCCTAAGCGCTTGGCGCAGCGGGCCGCATCCATCGCCACGTTTCCACCGCCCACAATAGCTACTTTATGGCCCTTTTGGATGGGGGTTTCGCTATCGGGCAGATAAGCCTTCATCAGATTTACCCGGGTCAAAAATTCATTGGCGGAATATACACCCTTCAGGTTCTCGCCGGGGATGCCCATAAACCGGGGTAAGCCGGCCCCGGTGCCGATGAAGATGCCTTCAAAGCCTTCTTCAAACAGCTCGTCGATGGAAAGCACCCGACCAATCACCATATTGGTCTCCACCTTCACGCCCAAAGCCTTCAGGCCCTCAATTTCTTTGGCAACGATAGCCTTGGG
>JAZOXD010000011.1:0-9635 GCA_045659565.1 Eubacteriales bacterium
CAATATCATTATGGCAGCCTGTCTGCTGCCCGGCCAGACTATCATCGAGCATGCGGCCAAAGAGCCTCATATCGTTGACCTGGCGAACTTCCTCAATACTATGGGAGCCCGCATCAGCGGCGCAGGGACAGAAAACAATAAGATCCGTGGTGTGGAAAGTCTGCGGGGCGGCTCCTATGCGGTGATTCCTGACCAGATTGAGGCGGGAACCTATATGGCTGCCGCAGCGGCCACCGGCGGCAAGGTGATGATCAAAAATGTAATCCCCAAGCATCTGGAGTGCATCTCTAATAAGCTGGAGGAAATGGGGGTTAAGATTACCGAATACGATGATGCCATTTTAGTGGATGGTACCGGCCCTTTGAAAAAGACCAATGTAAAGACCATGCCCTATCCCGGCTTCCCCACCGATATGCAACCCCAGATCGCCACGGTGATGCTGCGGGCCGAAGGGGTCAGCAAGATCAACGAGGGTGTATGGGACAGTCGTTTTAAGTATACCGAGGAACTGAACCGGATGGGTGCCGAGATTGAAGTGGCGGGCAAGACCGCTACCATTACCGGCGGCGGTCAGTTGTTGGGGGCACCGGTTAAGGCCTGCGACCTGCGGGCGGGGGCCGCAATGGTCATCGCCGGATTGATGGCCAAAGGCACAACCACCATCGAAGAAATCGACCATATCCGCCGGGGTTACGAACGGATTGTAGAAAAGTTTGCCGCCCTGGGTGCCGATATTCGATTAGTGCTAGATTGATCATAATGATTAAAAAAAGACGGCTTTTTTTAGAATACTTCACAAAATGTGCTAAAAAAGACACATAAAGTGGTGTGATTTTTCAAAATTATTTGTTATAATGATACCAATAGTGGGTCATTCCCTCTATAATGGAGGACTGGCCGATAGAAAAGACGACAAGATCTTTTCGAAAAAATTATGTTGGGATTAACATAAGGAGGTAAAATTATGTTAAAAAGAGTAAGTGCGATCGCATTAACGGTTGCAATGCTGCTCTCCATGGTGTGCACCTTCTCCTTCGCTTCCGCCGCCGAGCCGATGAGCTTGAGCGTGGTTGCTGACAAGGATGTTGCAGAGCGCGGAGATGTGGTTACTGTTACCATCAATGTGGAAAACTATGTACCTTGCGCTGCCCTGGGTGTATTGGGCGCCTTCGATCCCGAAGTGTTTGAACCCCTGACTGCCGATGACATCGTGGTGGAGGATGTATTCTCCTACGGTGCTGTAAACCCCAATTTTGGCGGAACCGGCAAATTTTATATCAATAAGGCTTCCGTTGAGAATGAAGATATGCCTGCTTCCTTCAAGCTGGCTACCGTTGCTCTGAAACTGAAGACCAACAAGGTTTTTGATGCCTCTGACATTTCTGTTGCTTTCTATGGCAATGATATGACCAAGATTGACAACAATGTGGCTGTTGAAATGGTTGCCGATACCGACTATTCCGCTGCCGCTGTCGTAGAGACCGTTGCTTTGAAGCCGATTGCTGCTGCCGACAAGATGGAGATCATCCTCAAGGATGCTCCCGCTACCGTGGTTCGCGGCGAAGTGTTCGAAGTACTTGTTGCCGTTAAAAACTATAAGTCTTTGGCTTCCTACAGCTTTGACCTGAACTATGACAACACGGTTTTGGATCTGGTAAGCGCCGATGCTCTGTTGGGTGGCGATGCAACCATCGATCTGATCTGGAAAGATGCTTCCTCCGTTCGCGTGATGGAAATTTCTTCCAACGCCACCAACCTGGGTGCTGACGCTGCCGAGGCTACTTTGGCCAAGGTTACCTTTGCTGTACGCAAAGATGCTCCTCTGAACAAGGCTGCCGGTCTGACCGCTAAGTTCGTGGAAAGCGACGGCGTGGAAGATACCGCTATGGGTTATCAGTTGGCCAACGGCGAATATGCCGAAATGGTTCCCGGTTATGAATTCGTTTCTGCTACCGCCACCGCTGATACCACCGTGGTTGAAAACACCGACCTGATGGTTCTGAATGTTACTGCTTCTCCCCTGAAGGCTGACCGCGGCGAATTAATTGCTCTGGGTCTTTCTTTGGATAAGGCAATCCCCTTTGCCGGTATGACCGTTGATATCCCCGTTGACGCTGATGTCTTCGAGGTAGAAAACATTGCTACCGTTACCGGTGCTTATATCGATGCCGATGTTGTTACCATTGCCAACAAGAAGGTTATCCGTGTGATCCTGGCCAACGGTGCCAATATGGCAGACGTTACCGATCTGGCCACCATTACCCTGAAGGTAAAGGATGACGCCGCTTTCGGTAAGGTTCAGCTGAAGGATGCTTATATTAAGCAGGCCGCTGCTACCAATGGTACCACCGTTGCTTTGGTAGAAGGCGCTGACTATAAAAATGTTTCTAACCTGATCGAGCTTGAGATCGCTTGTGATCATATTCCCGAAAACTACGTGGTAACCAGCAACGAAAACGGCACCCACGATGTAAACTGTGACGTGAACGGCTGCGATTATCGTCTGGACGATGTGGCTTGCTCCGATGCTGATCCCATTGAGCATAATCCCACCTGTACCGAGGCCGGTTACTTCGAGAATGTCTGCGAATGCGGCTACACCTGGAATGTGGATTCCAACAAGCCTGCTTTGGATCACGACCTGAAGTATGTTCATGTGGACGGCACTGTTGCTACCGCTTCCAAGCATGTTGTTGCTTGCTCCAGAGGCGACTACAGCGAAGAATTTGCTTGTACCTTTACTGAAGTTTCCACCACTCCCTCTTGCCAGAAGAACGTTATGGTTACCGCTACCTGTACCGGTTGCGGCTATAGCTACCAGTATGAAAAGCTGAACACCAAGACCGAGCATGGCAAGGATAAGATCCGCTACTATGCTCCCACCGCTACTGTTGCCGGTAAGTGGGCATACTACTGCAATTCCTGCAAGGCCTGGGCCACTGAAGTAGCCATTGCTGCCGGCCATCCCTTCCCCGATGTGAAGAAGCCCACCAGCTGGTTCTATGATGGTGTTATGTATGCTAAGGTAATCGGCGTTGTTTCCGGCGACGACAAGGGCAATTTCAATCCCAACAACAATATCAACAGAGCTGAGGTTGCTACCATCCTGGTTCGTTACCTGGGCTATGAAGCTGAATACAAGGATATGACTGCTGTTGAGTTCGAAACCTATCTGAATGCTCTGTATGTGAAGACCGGCGTTGCCAAAAAGAACCTGTCCGACCTGAAGGCTGATAAGTGGTTCTATCGTGCAACCAGCGTTGCTTGCGCACTGGGCATCTTCCAGGGCGACAATAACAACAAGTTCAATCCCAACAACAATATCAGCCGTCAGGAATTCTGCCTGGTACTGTATCGGTTGTATAAGGATGCCGGTCTGAAGATCGACACCGCCAAGACCTATGCCGATATCGCCAAGGTTCCCAGCTGGTCCAAGGAAGCTGTTCAGTGGGCCGGTAGTGTCGGCCTGTTCAACGGCGACGAAAAGGGTAACTTCAATGCTACCCAGAACGCTACCCGCGCTCAGATCGCTGCTCTGATGATGAGAATTGACGTTTGCATCCGCAACGTAGAGGTTATGTAATCCCAATTAACTAATATAAATCCCCCGGGTCTTCGGAGGCCGGGGGTTTTTTAAAAAAGGAGAAGAACATGAAAATTCGTGAAGTTGCAACCATGTGTACCGGACAGGATGGCGCCTTTTGGGGCGATTATATGTTCCGTTTTGATAGCCGCCGGGGAGCCTGGGTTTATGATGCCCGGCCTTTGGACAGGGAGGGGGCAGATTGCCCGGAGCTGCCCTTGATCGGTGCCTTTAAATTGGACCCAAAGGAACCGATCTATCCCCATTTTAATGCAGTGTCCTTTGGCCCGGATTATTATGCAGAAGGGGACGAATTCCCCTTGTTATACGCAAATGTGTATAATAACTACGCCAAGGAAGAGGACAAAAAGGAAGGAATCTGCCTGGTGTATCGTGTATTACGGTCCGGTACCGAATTTTCGATGAAACTGGTACAAGAGATTCACATCGGCTTCACCGAGGATCGGGAACTTTGGCGTTCCGCCGGTGATGTGATGGATATTCGCCCCTACGGCAATTTTTTGGTGGATCCCGAACAGCGCAAGCTGTATGTGTTTACCATGCGTGACGGGGATCAGACCACCCGTTATTTTACCTTTGATCTGCCGACTCTTGCAGATGGGGAGTATGTTACCCTGCAACGGGAAGAGATCCTGGATTGGTTTGATACACCGTACCACCTGTTTTTGCAGGGCGCTTGCTATCGGAAGGGGAAAATCTATTCCACCGAAGGCTTTGGCGAAAGGCAGCATCCCGCCCTGCGGGTGATTGATCTGGAACAGAAAAAGCAGATCTTTCATGTGGATCTTTGGGATCTGGGCGTAGAAATTGAAGCCGAATGGATCGATTTCCGTAAGGACAATTGCTATTACAGTGATGCCAAGGGCCATATTTTTGAAGTGGATTTTGAATTAGAATAAAAATTCCCTCCGAGTTTTGCCTCGGAGGGAATTTTTTAATTTTCGGAATTACTCTGTTCCAGATACCGCTTGGCTTGGGTGGAGAAAAGTTTGCAGTATTTGCCTTTCATCTGCATCAACTCTGTGTGGGTTCCTTTTTCGATCAGACATCCGTTTTCCAACACAATAATCTGATCGGCCATTGTGGCGCTGGAAAGGCGGTGGGAAACAAAAATAGTAGTTTTGTCACTGCGCAATTCGTCGAACTGGTTAAAGATCTCCTGCTCCGCAATGGCATCTAACGAGGCGGTGGGTTCATCCAGAATTAAAATCTCCGCATCCGCATAAAAGGCACGGGCAATGGCCAGTTTTTGCCATTGGCCAATGGAAAGTTCCAATCCGTTGGGTTCGAAATACCGCATCAGCGGCGTCTGATAGCCATCGGGCAGACGGTTGATGTAATCCTCGGCGGCGCTTTGCCGTGCGGCGTATTCCACCTGCTCCATTTCCGCTTCTTTATGAATATCACCAAAGCGGATGTTTTCTTCCACGGAAACGGCATACTTGCCAAAATCCTGAAAGATGATGCCAAAGGTATGATAAAGACTTTTCAGGTCATAATCCTTGATGTTTTTGCCATCCAGCAGGATCTCGCCCTCGGTGGGGTCATAAAGCCGCATCAGCAGCTTGATCAGGGTGGTTTTTCCGGCGCCGTTCAGGCCAACCAAGGCCATGGTCTCGCCGGGGCGGACGGTCAGATTGATGTCCTGTAGCACATTCCGTTGGGTGCCGGGATACCGGAAGCAAACGTTTTTAAATTCGATGGTGTGCCCGGCATTGGAATTCACTTGCAAGGGGGATTCTGTCCGGGGCGCTACCGTTTGCTTTTCCTTCATGAAAAGGATCAGGTTATCGATAAACAGGGTCCCTTCGTAAATGGCGCCGGATGAGGTGATCAGCGTACCAATACAGGTGGCCACCGATGCAATGGCGCCGGTGTAAAGAGAAAAATCACCGATCATAAATTCGCCGGTGTAAACCCGGATTCCGATCAAGACGCAAAAGGCCAGATTGGTCAGGCCGGAAATCAGCCCGGCAATGATGTGCCACACATTCTCGCTGACGATCAGCTTGCGCAGGCCTTTATAGTAGTTGGCAAAAACCTCTAAATAACGACCAATGAACAGATCCCCCAGATCAAACATCCGGATCTCTTTGATCAGATCTTTGTTAACCAGGGTGCTGGAATAATATTCCATCTGCCGCCGTTCCTTGGAACGCCAGCGCATATATTGAAAGTTTTTGCGGCGGTAGATAAAGTTGATGATGGCCGAGGGGATCGAAACGGCAATGATCAGCAGGGTGACACCGGCCAGACCGGGCGCCGCCAAAATGATCAGTAGATAGCTGACCAACTCAATGCCGGTACTGATCAGGCTGAAGGTTTCGGTGATGATGGAAAGGGGACGGTGTCCTGCCTCACGATTGGCATTTTCCATCCGTTCGTAAAATTCCGGATCATCAAAGGAGCCCAGATCCAGTTCCTTGGATTTTTCCATAATCCGTTGCTTGACCTGCTTCACTACCTTTTCACCGGCAATCCGGTTGATGGCACGGTTTATGTTATTTACAATCTGTAATAAAAGACGGTAAATAAACTGGAAGATTAATAAAAAGAAGATGGTAGAGCTCCAAAAATGGTCAACCGGCAGGGCATCCAGCTTTACGATCTCCTGCAGTTCGTTCAATAACTGCTGAGAGATCAGGGCGCCTACCACCGGCGCAACTCCCTTGAACAGAGCCATAAAGGAAAGGGAGAACAAAATACTGTGGTCAGTATCCCAAACCAGCTTGACAATATAGGCAAAGCGCACCAAAAAACCGCCGATCAGCTCCTTTAAAAAACGGGGCAGATCCTTCAGGTTTTTCGGGGGATCCACTTTGTGTTGTTTTTGGGGCATTGGGCGCCGCATTCCGGGGGGCATAAACATTCCTCCTCAGTCTTAATACCTATATTTTACTACCGATTCTTCAGATTGTCAATTTGTTCGATGAGGAAAGGGGCCAACTCCTTTGCCGGATTTTTGTGCCGGATCTCATAATATGCTTTTTCAAAAGGAGTTTCGGCCGAAATGAACGGCTCGCTGATGGCAATGTTTTTAAAAGTGCCAGTTAAAACGGGCGTCCTGTCCCGGGTATATAGGCCGGTGGCTTCCGCATTGATCTGCAAAGGATTTTTTTCAAGCGGTGGAGTTTCATCGTCATTTTCAAAAAACACTTCTTCCTCCGAAATGGGATTACCGTTATAATCAAAACAGAACGTTTCATAATTAAAATATCCCAAAATACAGTTGGGTTCAAATTCGATAAAATCATAGGTAAGGGGAAGCAGGGGCTGTTCCTTATGGATGGAATAAACGGAAACATCGTCTTCTGTTCCTGCGGAAACCAATTGATGAACGGGATCATAGCAGCCGATATATTCAAATCGGGCTTTCATTAAAATATCTCCCTGCGGATTTAATATGCCCCATTTTTTGCGATCGTCCTGATAGGCCAATACGCCCTCCTTCAGCGCCTCTAATGCATGAAAACGCGGGGGAATGATTTCCTCACCGGCCATACCAATGGTGCCGTATAAAATTCGGTTATCTTGAAGGACGCCGATGATGGCGTAGTTTTGCTTGCAGAAGGGCTGTGCAACGGCAAATTTTGGGGAAATTGCAACCGAACCGCTTCGATCCAAATAGCCGTAAAGGCGGTTGCTTTTAAAATAGAAGGGGATGTAATGATAACAAAAATCCCAATGTTCCAGGGTGAGGCCAAGGGGGACCAGCTTTTGATTTGCGGTCAATAAATAAATTTCACCGTCCCGTTTTAAAACAGAACAACCGTCATCACAAATACGAACCGCATCATAAACGGGAGGCGCCGCCCATTGTCCGTTGGGGTGAAGAATGCCTTCTTTTCCGTTCCGGAATGCGGTCCGAAACGGTTGTTTGGCCGAATGGAGCGTAATATCTAGGCAATCGGTGAGGCGTTTCCCGTCCGGACCGCAGGGCGCCGGGAGAAATTCATAAATCCCATCGGGGGTCTGCATCCGGGGATGGCTGCAAATCTGATAAAGGGCAAATTCTTCGTTTTCAAATATGAGTTCTTCTTTTTCCAGAATTTTTTGTTGCGAAACGCCGTTGAAATAAAATTCCTCATGGGAAATAAAGCAGCCGTTTTGAAACAGGATGCCCTCACAAAAGGAATCCATTAAACGAGCAGAATAAAAATCCTTGCGGGTGAAGGGGATCCCTTTATAGGTGAAGGTGGCGGGTAATTCGATGGAATCGGGCAGAAAAAGGGAAAAACTTTTAACCGTTCCGTTGGAAAAAGTTCCCCGGATGGTAAAGCCATGCTGAATGATCGGGTCTTGAACAGAAATGGCGGTTAGTTTGGGGATTGGTTGCTCTGCAACATCAAACAGGGCCTTATAGATGGTTGTTTCGTTTAATTTGCAGATTTCCGAGATCTTTCCGTTTTCATCCGTATAAATGAGATAGGGAGTTCTACCATCGGATAGGGCAAAACTATGAAACTGATGGGAGGGTTCCCGAAGGTAGCATTGTTGGAGAGTTGTTTGAAGCAACAAATCGGATATGGCTTTTTTTCCTTCGCAAATCAGTTGATCTTTGTCATCGTCGCCCCGCTGATAAAAGGCAACGTCTTCGGCCAGAAGAAGGCCCAGGAATTCTTTGTCTCGACGCTCAAGAGCTCCTTTCAGATGGGCGGCCACTTTTCTAACCGAAGGGCTAACGGGATTGCACATAATCTTGCAAAACCTTTCGTTATCGCCGTGATAATAAGGGTTATACGTAGAAACAGATTGGGCCAAAACCAAAGAGGAAGATCTGGCCGGAACAATGCGCATTTCATCCCTGCGGTTTTCAAAGTCAACCAGAGCGCAAACAAACACCACTTCATAGCCCTCTTTTTTCCATTGCTCGGTGATCGGATGGGCGTAATCTGGGTTGATATTAAAAGGCTTTGGGTCAGGCCCCGGAGCTTTGACGAAAAGCAAAAATGCGATTTTTCTGGGGCCGTTTTGAGTTAAATAGGCAATATAATCATCAAAGAGAATGGTTTCTTTTAAAAAAATATGACGATTAAAGTTTTTTCGAATAGTATGATCCGCATAGGCCCAAACAGCAGGGAGGAGTTTGCTTCTTTCCGAGGTATCTTCCATCCACCCAACAGTCATTTGACGCAGATAAGAGATTGCAAAATTGCCGCAATACTCGGTCAGAGTATCTTTTACGTTGTATTGATGAAAAGGTTTAGGGAGATTGCGCATATTTATAACTCCTTTCAAATGTATTTTAAAAAGGCGGTTTGTATTAGCTTTGTTTTCAGTATAACATATTCTAAGTCCTATAAAAAGTACTTACACAATATTTTTTAGATGTTTTTAGAAGAGAATCTTCTTCTAAAAATAAAGCAAAAAAGAAAAGGAACTACTGTCCTTATCTAATGATAAAAATCGGCAGTTCCTTTATTATTCACCTAATTTTTGCGGTCGGTGACTTTTTGGCTTGGGGAGGAAGGGGATTAGGTGCTTTTAGGCAAAAAGGGGAAGCAGGTCCCCGGGCTTTTTAAAAAAGAGTGCAGATTTCGTCAAAACGGCCCGAAGCTGTATGTAGATACTGCGAGAGGGCGTTTTGGCGGAAAGCAAAAATTTTCAATAAAAACTCGGCTCTGCCGAGTTTTTTCTTTAAAAGAAAACAGAAAATAAAGAAAAGGAACTACCCATTTTATCTTGCGATAAAAATCGGTAGTTCCTTTATTATTCACCTAATTTTTGCGGTCGGTGCCTTTTTTAAAAGCCCGGACTTAATAGCCGACTTTTTCCCAACACTCAAAGGGTGCGGCCAGTTCTTCGCTGATGTATACCTGGGTCTTCTTGGTCTGCAGCATGGAGCTGGGAACCAAAGGAGTAACAGGACCATGAGTAACCAGACGAGAGGTCATTCTCTGCCAGCTGGAGAAGGTGCCGCAGGTAGCTAGAGCGTGAACTTCGATACGTTCTTTGGCACGCATTACGTCGATGGGACCAATGGTGGCGGCCATGGGAGGAACGTTAGCGATATCACCGGACTGACCGAAGG
>JAZOXD010000012.1:0-7603 GCA_045659565.1 Eubacteriales bacterium
CCATATGAGGCCTATTTGTCCGGCTCCCTTTCTTTGATCACTATTGAAAATCCCAATGCCAAAACCCAACGGGAACTGATCTTGTTCCGGGATTCCTTCGGCTCTGCGCTGGCGCCCTTGCTGGCAGAACATTATTCCAAAATCACTTTGGTGGATATTCGCTATATCCAGCCGGCTATTTTAGATCAGTATATTGATTTCAAGGATCAGGATGTGTTGTTTTTATATAGCACCTTGGTTCTCAACCATAGCGAAACATTAAAATAACCCGGGAATTCCCGGGTTATTTTTTTAGGTCTCCGTTGGCCGGGTTATCAATAAGAACCCCTTTTTTAGTAAAGCGGGAGCCGTGGCATGGGCAATCCCAGGATCGCTCCTGTCGGTTGTATTTTAAGGCGCAGCCCATATGGGGGCAGCGGGGCAGGGTTGGCTTCATCAGGTGCAGAACACTTTCTCCCGCATTGATGGCCAACTGAGGGCGCAAAATGCTTCTGGAGGGAGAAAACACCACCGCATCCTCATTCTCTTTTCCAAAAATCTGATCCTTGAGAAGTTCCGCAGCCACCATGGAAGCGGTCATTCCCCATTTGTTGAATCCGGTGGCCACATAAAGATCGGGTGTATTTTTGGAATAGGGACCGATGTAGGGGATACCGTCCAGACTCATGCAATCCTGGGTGGCCCACCGTCCGATTTCTTTTGCCTTGGGGTAACTGTAGTCCACAATTTCCGTCAGTTCGTTCCAACCGCCGCCGGACTTTCCCGTGCGGTGGCTGCCACCTCCCAAAAGCAACAATCCGTTATAATTGCGAAAGGATAATCCGGTTTCCCCCTCATCCAGATACATTCCCTTCACATCCGGCCCGTTTCGAAGGGCTAATACATAGGAACGATGCTGATAAAGCTTTAAAAAATAACTGCCGTGCTTGTTTATGAATGGAAAATGAGTGGCAACGATGATTTTTTTCGCCCGGATAAAACCTGTTGCAGTGCGGGCCCCGTCCCGTGTTACTTCTAATACCCGGGTGTTTTCAAAGATGTTTAAATCCTTGGCTAAGGTGTAGGCAAACTTCAAGGGGTGAAATTGGGCTTGTTTTGGGAATTGCACCGCCCCCACCGTATGAAAGGGCAACGGCAGATCGGTTGCAAGGCGGGCGGGATAGCCGATCTGTTGCAAAGCCTCCAGCTCATCTTCGATCTTTTGGGGATCATCCAGGGAATAAACAAAGGAATCTTGTTGCTGATAATCGCAGTCAATATTTTTGCATAATGCTGTATATTGTTCAACTGCCCGCAAATTGGCCTCCAGATATTTTTGGGCCGTTTCCTTCCCGAATATCCGGATCAACTTCCCATAGATCAAACCGTGTTGAGCGGTGATCTTGGCGGTGGTGCCTTGGGTAACCCCGCCACAGATCCGGCTGGCCTCCACCAGAAGATGATCCACCCCCGCCTCCTTAAGACGATGGGCGCAAAGAAGCCCTGCCATTCCGCCACCGATGATCAGAACATCTGTTTTTCGCTCTCCGTCCAGCGCTTCAAATTCCGGCCCTGTCGCCACATTTGCCCATACCGATTCCATCATATATCACCTCATTGAAATTAGTATGGCTTATGACAGAGCAAATAATTCGAACCCTATTTTAAAAGGCAGAAACGAAGTCAATCGTTTCTGCCTTTTTCTTTTGGTATTTTTATGCTGTGATATCGTTTGCGTTTTGGGCTTCGTTGGTATTGCTGCCCTGCTCCAGAACTTCACCCCCGCAAAGAGCGGCCAATTCATTCAAGGTGATGTGATCTCGGGGTTCAAACCGGTCGCTTGCGGCATATTCGGCCAGTTTGGATTTTAGCCAACGGGCGCCGGGATCGCTGTCCTGCAGATTCAGGGTGCAAACCAATAATTTTCCTTCGCCCGCCTTGTATTCAAAAAGCATGGCTTCTTTATGGGCGTTCTTATAGGTGGATGCAATATCGATAATGGGGTCGTGGGGCAGGCGATTCAGGTTCAGCACCGCCGCCTTGGCATCGGTCATCATCTCCCGGAACTGCCAACCGCAATAACCCTTGTGGGGGAATTCTTCCATTAAAGGATGGTCGGCGATGACAGTGGCCAGATGGCCGTTGGTTCGCCCAGCCACCGAAAGCTGGAAGGTTACATCCAGGGTAGAGAAGGGGCCTTCTCCTAAAAGCAATACCCGCTTGCCGGCCTTCATGGCCTTCAGCAATGTTTCTCTGTCCATCCGGGTGGCAACGGTCAGGCCGGCTTTTTTTGCGGGTTTTGCCTTGGGGAAGACAAATAATTCCCAAGTGTTTTCCCGGTCGGTGTCGCCACCACTCAAAACAGCCGTCAACTTCAATGCCTCCGGCGTTTCTACCCGGGGCATATTGAATGCCAGTTGATAAAGCTTGGTGATCTCCCCGTTGGGGATCTCCTTCAGCCGCAGTTCTTTTCTTAAATAAACCTTGTTGTTGCCACTTAACCGCAACTGCAGGCTGGCCTTTTCCAAAGCCTTTCCGTAATTGGAGACCAGAATGGGGATTTCCACCTTGGCACCGGCCTCAAAATTCCGGCAATGGGGCAAATCGGCCAATAAAACGGTGTCACTGTTGTAACGTAACACATTTTCAACGGTTTCACCGGGCTTTAATTCATAAAATTCGTTCATCATCCCCACACAATAGCCAAAGGTGTGCCAATGGGTATCGATGTCGCCTAAAAAGTCATAGCCCGCAAAGGTTTCGCTGCGGCGCAGGGTCTCAAAGCAATGCTTCCGCTGTAGCTGCTGCCAGGCGGCGGAATTGTGGTAATAGAGAGGCGCCTTTTCCAAAAGGCCCGCCTCCAACAAATGCTTTTCAACCGAGGTCATAAATTCCGTCTCGCCAATGCGACTGCCCCGGTAACGATCTTTTAAGGAAAGATCAATGTAGGTGCCTTGAATGCAAATTTCGTGGCTTAAAAGGGGCTTTTGGTAAACTGCATTCTGTTCGTTCAATATCCGGTGATCGCCGTGATCCGATCGATAACTGGTCAACCCCAGGGAATATGTATTATAAAGATCACAAAATTCGGCAACTTTCGCCAAACGTTCCGGATTATATCGGAAGGGGGTATCAACGGTCTTGCCATCTATAAAATTGTATTCAATGCCGCGCATAGCCGAAATGGGGGAAAACAGCGCATCGCTTTCGGTATGCACCAATTCGGCGCAGCCCCGCAAATGCTCGATGTAGTTTTCATCTACTTGCATTTCGTTCCCGCTGGAAAAGGCCAGAACCGAGGTGTGCTTGCGGCACATTCTGACGATCTCTTTCCATTCGGCTTGGGTGGTGTTATTGGGGGTCTCCACCTCCATCACCATCCCCAGTTCATCCGCTGCCTCTAAGTATTCCCGCATTGGAACATAGGTGTGGAACCGAATGGAATTAAAACCTAATTCTTTTAAGGTCCGCAAAACTTTGCGGTAATAGTTCTTCTCTCGGGTGGGGTGAACGGTAATGGGATGATAACAATGCTCACAGGTTCCCCGGAAGAAATAGGGTGCACCGTTTAAGTAAAGCTTGGTTCCCCGGACCGTCAGCCGACGAACGCCGAACCGCCGTTCCATCCTTTGATGGTCGGTGAAAACCACTGCTCGATAAAGGGTGGGTGCATCGGGGCTCCATCTTTTAAAGTTTTCGGCCGAAAGGGAAATGCACTCTCCGGTGAATTCCCGGGTACAGAGCAATTTTTCACCCTCGTAGATCTCCAGGGTCTTATGGTTCCCGCCTTCGGTATGAATTGTAAAGGCAGAAAGATCCTCTGCAACACTGACCCAAAGATCTCGCAATCCGTCGGGATAGGAACGAATTTCCACATCTCCGTAGAACCCGCCGGTGCATTCGCAAGCCGCCCGGGTAGTCAGGCCGGAAACAGGCCGATCCAGATATCCCGCCAGCCGGTGATTGGAAACGGCTAAGGTAATGTGGTTTTCGCCAACCTTCAGAATACCTTCGGGGATTTCAAAGAAAAACTCGGCCGAATATCCTTCGTGCCGTCCTAAATAAACGCCGTTGATCCAGGCAGAAACGGTGTTTTGGGCACCCCCGATGTAAAGGGCGTTTTCTTTGGTAATATCCTCTTTGCAAAGGGTGAAGGATTTTTTATAGGTCAGACAGGCTACCGGGTTGGGCAGGGCCATATCCGGTACATAACCCGCTTGGGGATAGCGCTGCAGAGTATAAAGGGGGTTCCATTGCAGCTTGGTGTGTAAAGGGGTGCTGCGAAAAGTATCCAAAAGATCCTCCCAATAACCCGGCACGGGCAGGGGAGTAGAAGAGAGCATATTCTGTTTATCTTTAGGATCCCGGATAAAATCCGGTTCCTCTTCACTTTTATAGGGCGCATCAGCCAAATAATCCGCCATCCAGGTGCCGTTTAATGAGAGTGTCATATTCGTCTGTCCTTTGCATTTATTTCTAAAAGTTTATCATACTTCGCTTTAAAAATCAAATTTATTTCTGTTCTTTGTTCACAAGGATAATCCCGGCGCAAACCAAAAGCAACGCCAAAAGATATTGATAACGTAAAATATTTTCGTTCAACACCAATGCGGAAAGCAAGGTGCCGGAAACCGGAATGATGAAATTATAAATGCTGATCTTTCCCAAAGGATATTGGCGCAAAAGATTGCTCCACAGGGTAAAGCCAATGGCAGAAACCAAGCAGAGATAAAGCAAAACCGCAATCCCCGCGGGCGTAACGACAAGCGCCTCTTTGCTTCCGCAAAGCCCCAAAAGGATCAAAAGCCCGCCGCCGATCAGCAGGTTATAGGCGGTCACGGTGATGCTGTCGGCTTCCTTTGCTGCCTTTTTGTTGAAAACGGATCCCACTACAAAGCAAGTGGCGGCGATCAGAATAAAACCTTCTCCGTAGAAGGAAAAGCCCCGCATATGGTCGTTGGCCAGCGTGGCAAAAAGAACCCCACTGAATCCGATCAGCGAGCCCAAAACCCGCCCCAATGTCAGTCGGTCGTTTTTATAAAGAAAATGGGCCAGGATTACCGCAATAAAAACGGAAGCGGAGTTGATGATGGATCCGCTGGCCCCACTGGTGTTGGAAAGCCCCACGTAAAAGAAGATGTATTGTAAAAAGGTATAAAAAACAGCCGTCGCTCCGATGTTCAATGCATTTTTTCTTTCAAAGCAAGGAACTTTTTTTCTTTTAACGATTCCGTAAATAAAAACGATAACGCCGGAAATAAAGAAGCGGATCCCCGCAAAAAGGACCTTCATAAAAACGCTGTCGGTGATCCCAAAGGCTTCGTAGCCCAATTTGATCGCCGGAAAGGCACTGCCAAACAAAATGTTGCAAAAAATGGCCATCAGAATGGCATTTAAGGGTATTTTTTTCATAGCAAACTCTCCAAGGGTAAGATTGCCATCTCGCAATCTTCTTTATTTTTGGCATATACCACATATAATTCATTGTTGTGTTCATAGGCGTAAGGGTAGCACCACTGATTGTCCTTGCGGAACTTGGGCGGCGCATCAAACCCGTGGCGGATCAGATAAACCCGATCAAAGGAATCCTCGCCCAAAGCGATAGCCAAAGTGTCGCGGTTGGCCAGCCCCTGCAGATTAAAGATCAGGTATCGCAGCCCGTTGGATAAAATGCCGGCATACAATTTGCTGTGAACAATGGGGAAATTCGATTCCCGCAGCCCGCTCCAGCTTTCTCCCTGATCCAAACTTTCGCTCACCAAAATGTGGCTGTTGCCCTTACCGCCCCGCACCAATGCCAAAAGCCGCTTTCCGTCTTGCAGCAGGGTGGTTTCTCCCCAATAGGTGAACCCCTCCGGATTGGGCAGGATCTTCATCTTCCAACGGGTCAGATCTTTTCCGTCGCAAAGGGCAACGGCGGCTTGCTTAAGATCGGTTTCCAGACCGCCCATGATCAATCGCCCGTCTTGTAAGGATAAAGGCTTGCATAAGGGCCAGAAGTTTTTGTCTAACACAATATCAAGCGCCTCATATTCGCCCTGTTCTGTCAGCCGATATCCTTCCATTTTTAATTCGGGGTAGTCCTCTAATAATTCATATTTGGCACAGGGGCAAAAAACATAAAGCTTCCCCTGATGCTCGCAGTAAACCCCGTGGCTTCGGCCATATCCATTGCCGAAGGCCGCAATAATGCGATCCTCCCGGATCTCTCCGTCAATGAGGCATTTTTCCCGCAGCACCGTTTGATCGTCATTTTCTTTCACCCGGGAATTGGCCCAGCAAATACGCAGCTTCCCCCGGTGCTCCGTAATGGCTGCACCTAAAAGAAAATGGTAATCTTCATCACTGGCCGAATGGATCATCTCGTATCGGATCCCCGGCACATAACTTAACCCTTCAAAGGTGGGAAAGGGTCGGTTGGAATTCCAAAGTTCTTTCATCGTTGCTTTCCTGTAATTTCAAGAATATTGTTCTGTACATTTTCTAAATGATCGGCCATTGCCGTAAAAGCGTTTGTATCGCTATGGGCCGTCAGCGCATCGGCGATCTGCTGATGCTCCCGGATGGCCGCTTCGCCGTTATCGGGAATAGCAAAAAGCCCCGCCCGACAATCCACCAACGAATCATTCAGCGTTCGGCAAAGTTTGATCAGCGTTTCGTTGTGGCTTGCCTCGGCAATGGCTTCGTGAAACCGCCGGTCTGCTTCCACCATCCCGGCGGCGTTCCCTTGGCGGCAAGCACGCTCGAATAAAGCTGTGGCCCCTAATACGAGGCAAAGCTCCTCATCGGTTGCCCGGCCGGCCGCCATCCTGGCCGCCAGAGGCTCCAGCCCGGCCCGGATCTCCACCAGTTCCAAAAGGTCTTCCTTGGAAAAGGAGATCCATTGGGCCGGATCCAGGGGAGAAGGCTGCCGTACAAAGGCCCCCTTCCCGGGCCGAAGCTCCAGATATCCCATCACTTGCACCATCCGCAAGGCCTCCCGCACCGTCGTGCGGCTGGCCTCTAACTTCTCGCACAGCTCCCGTTCGGTCCAATATTTCTGCCCGACCAGGAACTTCCCGTTCAGCAGATCCTTTTTAATGGCCCCAACAACTCGTTCAATAGCCGGCTGCGCCTGCTTCTTTTTTCTTGAACCGTTCATCTCCATTGTTGCTGCTCCTTTCTTTGATTCATCGATGCTCAATGTATTAAACCCAATTACCAAATCACATAGATACCAATCACATAGATACCAATCGCATAGATACCAATCGCATATCATTATATATGATTGTATGACATCATACAATCATAGTATCACAGAAGCGGAGTGGTGTCAAGATCAGCCGTTCTCGTCCTGCTATCCCAACAAAAAAGTGGCCGCACCTTCTAGGGTGCGACCATCTTTCGGAAGGGCAGGACAGCACCAATCGGCTTCGCCGATCGCTGCATAAGCTCGCCTTCGCCAAAAATCCATCGCCTTGCGGCTCGGTATTTTTGGAGTCTCGCTTATCGAACCATCGGTTCTCGTCCTGCTATCCCAACAAAAAAAAGTGGCCGCACCTTCTAGGGTGCGACCACTTTTGGCTGGGATAGCAGGACTCGAACCTGCGGAATGATGGAGTCAGAATCCATTGCCTTACCA
>JAZOXD010000013.1:0-3914 GCA_045659565.1 Eubacteriales bacterium
TGACGATGGCCACGTTCGTTTTGCCGTTATTTTTGGCATATTCAAAGGCGGCCCGGGCGATACGGCGGGTTCCTGCATCGGTGGTAACCTTAAAGTCCATGGCCAACTTACCGGGCAATTGAATACCCCGGCTACCCAGCACATATTCACCCTCGCTGTTTTCACGGAAGAAGATCCAATCGATGCCCTGTTCCGGCACGTTTACCGGCCGCACGTTGGCATAAAGATCCAGTTCCCGCCGCATGGTTACGTTGGCGCTTTCCATAGTGCCGCCGTGGGGGGTGGTGGTGGGGCCCTTCAGAATCACATCGCAACTTTTTAAAGCGGCCAGCGTATCATCGGGGATGGCCTTGCCGGTTTCCATACGGTGTTCGATGGTAAGGCCTTCAATCTCTTTGATTTGGATGGCGCCTTGGGCAATTTCATCCTTTAAAAGATATTCCAGCACACGGCGGCCTTCCTTCATAATGATGGGACCAATGCCGTCGCCACCGCAAACGCCGATGGTGATTTTTTTCATTTCGGCGTAATTTTTGGCTTTACTCCCCTGCTCCATCCGTTCCTGGCGGGCCAGTTGTTCCACCAGGAGTTTGCGGAAGCTTTCTACAGATTCGTTAATAAATTGTTCCATTGTTATTCCCCCATTTCTTTGGTATAAGCCAGAAGGCTACCCGCCTTCAGAATGGCAATCTGCCGTTCGGTGAAGTTGCAGGAAAGGGGCAGTTCTTCCCCTGTGGTTTCGTTCACCAGAGTCATTTGACCCGTTTCCATTCCTTTATAAATATCACGGATGGAAAGGCGATCCCCTTGGTTCAGTTTATCGTAATCATCGGGGTTAGCAAAGGTAAGGGGCATAATTCCCGCATTGATGAGATTCGCGATATGGATACGGGCGAAGCTTTTGGTGATGACCACCCGAACCCCTAAGTACAGAGGCACCAGGGCCGCATGCTCCCGGGAGGAGCCCTGGCCATAGTTCATACCGCCCACTACAATGCTTTGGCCGGCCTTTTGCGCCCGTTCGGGGAAGGTTTTATCGCAAACGCCAAAGCAGAATTGGCTTAAGTATGGGATATTGGAGCGATAGGGCAGGATCTTGGCCCCTGCGGGCATAATATGATCGGTGGTGATATTATCCCCCACCTTTAAGACCAGTTCGGCGCTGAGGGTATCTTCCTGGGGCTTGGCGTCAGGGAACCGCTTGATATTGGGGCCCCGCAGGATCTCCAGATCCTTGGCTTCCTCGGGAGAAGCGGGGGCGATCACGGCGCTGTCATCGATGTGGAAGGAATCGGGCATTTGGATCTTCAGCTCGCTGCCCAAGAGGGTGGGGTCAGTGATCTCTCCGGTAAGGGCGGCGGCAACGGCGGTTTCGGGGGAAACCAGGTAAACCTGTCCATCGGCGGTTCCGCTTCGGCCTTCAAAGTTCCGATTGAAGGTACGCAGGCTGACGCCGCCGGAATTGGGAGAAAAGCCCATGCCGATACAAGGACCGCAGGCGCATTCCAGCAAGCGGGCGCCGCTGGCCAAAATATCGGTCAGCGCACCGCAATCAGCCAGCATGGTTAATACTTGCTTGGAGCCCGGGGAGATGGAAAGGCTGACACCGGGCATAATGATCTTGCCCTTCAGCAAAGCGGCTACCTTTAGCATATCCATCAAAGAGGAGTTGGTACAAGAACCGATGCAGACCTGGTCCACCTTGGTGCCCTTCAGGGAAGAAACCTTCACCACGTTATCGGGGCTATGGGGGCAGGCGATCATGGGTTCCAGAGCGGAAAGATCGATATCGATGATACGGTCGTATTCCGCATCGGGATCGCTGGCCAGGGGGCGGAAGTCCTCTGCCCGGCCTTCGGCCTTCAGGAAGGCTTCGGTGACTTCGTCGGAGGGGAAAATGGAGGTGGTGGCGCCCAGCTCGGTGCCCATATTGGTGATGGTGGCACGCTCGGGTACGGAAAGGGTCTTGATGCCTTCACCGCCCCATTCCACGATGTAACCCACGCCGCCCTTTACAGAAAGGATGCGCAGAATCTCCAGGCTGACGTCCTTGGCAGAAACGAAGGGACGAAGCTTACCGGTCAGGTTCACCTTGATCATTTTAGGCATTGTAATGTAGTAGGCACCGCCGCCCATGGCCACGGCCACATCCAGGCCGCCGGCGCCAAAGGCCAGCATACCAATTCCGCCACCGGTGGGGGTGTGGCTATCGGAGCCGATCAGGGTCTTGCCGGGAATGCCGAAGCGCTCCAGATGAACCTGATGGCAGATGCCGTTGCCCGGGCGGGAAAAATAGATCCCGTGTTTTTTGGCGATAGACTGAATGAAACGGTGGTCGTCGGCATTTTCAAAACCCGATTGAAGGGTGTTATGGTCGATATAGGCCACGCTTCGTTCTGTTTTTACACGGGGGATGCCCATAGTTTCAAATTCCAGATAGGCCATAGTGCCCGTTGCATCCTGGGTAAGGGTCTGGTCGATACGGAGAGCGATTTCACTCCCGGGGGTCATCTCCCCTTTCACCAGGTGTTCTTTTATAATTTTTTGCGCGATCGTTAATCCCATTTTCTTATCCTTTCAACACGTGCTTTTTAGCGTTTTTCGTATGTTCCTGCATTTTCTCAGCGGCCAGTTTGGGGTTTCTTGAGGCCAGAGCCTCATAAATAGCCCGATGCTCCTGCACCGATTCCTTGGCGCGACTGCGGTTTTCCACCGAAACCTTACGGTAACGCTGGGCCTTATTATGCAAGGGGGTGAGGGTATCGTAAAAAACGTTACTGCCCGAATAAAGGTAGATCAGTTCGTGGAACTTACTATCCATTGCTTTGATATGATCGGAATCCTTTTTGGTAAGATAAAATTCCTGCAGGTCCACGGTTTCTTCCAGGTTTTTAAGTTCTTCATCGGTGATCCGTTCGGCGGCGCGGGCGGCGGCCAGGGATTCGATTTGCAAACGAACCTCCATAATATCGCTGATATCTGCGGGAGTAATGCCCAGCACCTTCAGGCCTTTGCCTGTATCCTCCAGCAAATGTTCCTGTTGCAGGCGGCGGAGGGCTTCCCGAATGGGGGTGCGGCTAACGCCCATTTCCTCGCACAGTTTCAGTTCCGTAAGAACCTCTCCCCTGGCGTATTGGCCGCAAAGGATCTGGGTTTCCAGGGCTTCGAACACTTGGTCGGCCAGGGAATAGTTTTTATGTTCCAGCATTAGTTTTCTCCTTTCAGTTTCCCTTGGGAAAGTTCAAAGATCTTGGCTTCCAGTTCCCCTGCAGAAAGGGTGGTCTGGCGGCCGCCTTCGTATTCCTGATCGATCCAGTCCTTCATCTGCACCACCAGTTCGCTACGTTTATCCACGGCGTCGGCGCCCGTGAGGTGATAGTTTTCGTTGATCCAATAGGCAATGCCGGCCAAGCCGGAGGTTTTGCTGATCATTACCGTGGCGGGGCGGTTCAGGATCTTTTTGGTATCGAAAATGTTATAAATTTCTTCGTCCTTCAGAAGGCCGTCGGCATGGATGCCGGCCTTGGTCATATTGAAGTTCCGGCCAATGAAGGGAGTCATTACGGGGATCTCGTAGCCGATTTCACGCTTGAAATAATCGGCGATCTCGGTGATTACCCGAGTATCCATTCCGTCCAGAGAGCCTCTTAAGGAGGCATACTGCATTACCATTGCCTCCAGGGGCACGTTGCCGGTGCGCTCACCAATGCCCAGGAGGGAGCAGTTGACGGCGCTGGCGCCATAGAGCCAGGCGGTGGAGGCATTGGCCACCGCTAGATAGAAATCGTTATGACCGTGCCATTCCAAAAGTTCGCTGGGCACGTCGGAATAATGTTGCAGACCGTAAATCAGGCCGGGCACACTCCGGGGCAGAGAAACCTCCGGGAAGGGAATGCCATAGCCCATGGTATCGC
>JAZOXD010000014.1:0-3937 GCA_045659565.1 Eubacteriales bacterium
GTTTGATTTCTTTTTTCATAATGGTTTCCTCTTTCTAAATATTTTTTAAAACAGAGAACTTCACATTAAGTATAAAGGATTTTGCAAAATATTGTGAGTAATTTTTTCTATTTTTCTTGTATTTTTTTAATATTTCGCTACATTATACTGTTGTAATCATCCAAAAATTATGCTATACTGAAAAACGAATTGGGGGATTTTGTTTGTTTTTTTACAGATAAAAATCAATCCATTCGTAATATAGTTTGTAAATCCATTAAAATAATTAGTGAAAAAACAGTGAATATCTGTTAAAATGCAAGGGAGGTGTTCCAAATGGTTTTTGAAAAGGAATTAGAACTTCTTTGCGCCACCTTCCGCAAAAGCAGGGTGCGGGCCATGGTGGCCACCCTCAATGCCTCGGTGCAGGAAATCATTGACAAGGAGCTGTTGCCTCTTTATGGCCGCTTCCTTACAGAGAATCTGTCGGCCTACCGTTTTTTGAGTAAACCGGAGCCTGCCACCCTATATCACACCACCGATTCCTTCAAACTGCGGTATACCTATTTGCTGTTGCCGGAAAGTGCCGGGCTGCTCTTTTTGGGGCCTTATCTGCCCGCAGCCTTTACCCCCCGACAAATCCTTGAGATTGGCGAGCGTAATAAAATTTCGCCCAAAATGCAAAAATATCTGGATGAATATTACGCCGGATTACCGATGGTAACAGAAGACAGCCCCTTGTTGATCCTATTGCACACCTTTTGCGAGCGGCTTTGGAAAAACGCCTCCTTTGCGGTGGTGGATACCAACAGAGAGCGGATGATGCCCGCCTCGCCCATCAGCGAAAATATTTCGAGCCCGGAGGCGGATCCGGTTCTGATGGATATGCAATCCATGGAAAAACGCTATCAATATGAAAACGAAATGATGCAAGCGGTAACCTTAGGCCATCTGCATAAGGGGGATCTGCTGCTTTCCCGCTTTTCGGAGCAAAATTTTGAAAAGCGGGTGGCGGATCCGGTACGAAACGCCAAAAACTATTGCATCATTATGAATACCCTTTTGCGTAAAGCTGCCGAAAACGGCGGGGTGCACCCCCTTTATCTGGACCGGGTTTCCTCTTCCTTTGCGGAGCAGATCGAAAGAATCACCTCCTTATCAGAGGTAACCACATTGATGCACGAAATGTTCCGATCTTATTGCCGTTTGGTTCGAAAACATTCCATTAAAGATTACTCCCCCCTTGTGCAAAAGGCAATCATTCAGATCGAATCGGATCTTTCTGCCAACCTTTCCTTAAGTTCCCTGGCGGGGGATCAAGGGGTGAGCGGCGGCTATCTTTCAACCGTCTTTCGTCGGGAAACCGGCAAGACCGTGACCGAATACATCCGAGAGAAACGGATGAAGCACGCCACCCACCTGCTGGCTACCACCCGTTTACAGATCCAGACTGTTGCCCTGCATTGTGGCATTCTGGATGTGCAATATTTTTCCAAGCAGTTTAAAAAACAAACCGGTATGACCCCCAAGGAATACCGGGACTCAATCAGTTAATAATTTTGGAGGTAAATATATGAAGATGAAGCTTTCCTTCCGTTGGTACGGAAAAGAAGACCCCATTTCTCTGGAGTATATCTCCCAGATCCCGGGGATGCGTTCCATCGTTTCGGCGGTGTATGACGTGAAGCCGGGCGAGGTTTGGCCCGAAGAAAGCCTGAAGGCGATGAAAGAGGCCTGTGAAGCCCACGGTCTGATCTTTGATGTGGTGGAATCCATTCCCGTACACGAAGATATTAAGCTGGGCAGAGGAAATGTGGATCACCTTTTGGAGGTATATTGCGAAAACATCCGCCGTTGCGCCAAATACGGTGTAAAATGCGTCACCTATAACTTTATGCCCGTTTTTGACTGGACCCGCACCCAGCTGGACAAAAAAGCCCCCGACGGCTCCACCAGCTTGGTCATGTATTGGGATCAGATGCGGGGCCTGGATCCCCTGAAGGACGATATCCATCTGCCCGGTTGGGATTCCAGCTATACCCAGGAGGAAGTTCGGGAACTGATCACTGCTTATGGCGAGATCGGCGAAGAAGGACTTTGGAAGAATCTGGAAAAGTTCCTGAAAAAGGTGATCCCCGTTGCAGAGGAATGCGGCGTACGGATGGCCATTCACCCCGATGATCCCCCGTATCCCATCTTCGGCCTGCCCCGGATTATCACCGATGAAAAGAATCTGGATCGGTTCCTGGCCTTGGTGGACAGCCCCGCCAACACCCTGTGCCTTTGCACCGGTAGCCTGGGCTGCGCCGCCAGCAACGATGTGGTGGCTATGGTGAAGAAATATGCCAAGATGGACCGGATCGGCTTTATGCATATCCGCAATGTAAAGATCATGGAGGATGGCTCCTTTGAAGAACGGGCCCACCTTTCCTCCTGCGGCTCCCTGGATGTTTACGAGATCGTGAAGGCCCTGGCCGAAAACGATTTTGAAGGTTACGTTCGTCCGGACCACGGACGGATGATTTGGGGCGAAAGCGGCAAGCCCGGCTATGGCCTTTTTGACCGGGCTTTGGGCGCCACCTATATCAACGGCTTGTTTGAGGCCTGCGAAAAAGCAAAAGGAGAATAACGAATGAATCAGAATGTTTTAAACACCGATCTTTCCGGCAAGGTTGCCGTTGTAACCGGCGCAGGCGGCGTGCTCTGCAGTTATTTTGCAAAAGTATTGGCCCGGGCCGGTGCCAAGGTTGCTCTGCTGGATCTGAACTTAGAGGCCGCTCAGGCCTTCGCCGATGAGATCAATGCAGAGGGCGGCATGGCCAAAGCCTATTCCTGCAACGTTTTGGATAAGGGCATCTGCCAGGCCGTTGCCGCAGAGGTTCTGAAGGATCTGGGCCCCTGCGATGTTTTGGTAAACGGCGCCGGCGGCAATAACCCCAGAGCCACCACCGATAAGGAATATTATGAGCCCGGCGATATCGATGCCGATACCAAGAGCTTCTTCGATCTGGATAGCGACGGCGTGGGCTTTGTGTTCAACCTGAACTTTTTGGGCACCCTGATCCCCACCCAGGCTTTCGCCGCCCAGATGCTGGGCCGGAAGGGCTGTAATATCATCAATATCTCTTCCATGAACGCCTATACTCCCTTGACCAAAATTCCCGCCTATTCCGGCGCCAAGGCTGCTATTTCCAACTTTACCCAATGGCTGGCCGTTCATTTCAGCCGGGAAGGCATCCGGGTAAATGCCATTGCTCCGGGATTCTTCTCCACCCAGCAGAACGCAAAACTGCTTTGGAACGAGGACGGTACCCCCACCGCCCGCACCGGCAAAATCCTGGCCGCCACCCCCATGGGCCGCTTTGGTGAAACCGAAGAACTGGAAGGCGGATTACTCTTCTTAGTCAATGAAAAAGCCGCCGGCTTTATCACCGGCGTTGTATTACCGGTAGACGGCGGATTCTCCGCTTATTCCGGTGTATAATTAATATATAAAAATAGGAGAATAGAAAAATGGAAAAATTTGTACCTGTTGTTGTAATCAAGGAATTGGGTGAGACCGATAAAATCCTGACCGCCCTGAAGAACCACGGCATCAACTGCGCAGAGATCACCTTCCGCACCGCCTGCGCCGCCGAGGCCATTGCCTATGCCGTTAAGAACTATCCCGATATGAGCATCGGCGCCGGCACCGTCATCAACGCCGAGCAATGCGAAGCTGCTTTGGCCGCCGGAGCTACCTTTATCGTTTCCCCCGGCCTTTCCGTGGCCGTGGCCAAGATCTGTAACGAGCGGAAGATCCCCTATTATCCCGGTTGCGTAACCCCCACCGAGATTATGCAGGCTTTGGAACTGGGCATCACCACCGTGAAGTTCTTCCCCGCCAATGTATATGGCGGCCTGGCTGCACTGAAGGCCCTTTCCGCTCCCTTCCCCCAAGTAAAATTCATCCCCACCG
>JAZOXD010000015.1:0-5882 GCA_045659565.1 Eubacteriales bacterium
CCCCACCACCCGGGAGCGAGAAGAACTGAATATCCTGCGCCTTTGCGATGTTCACAATGTTCCGGTGGCTACCAATATCGCCACTGCCGAGGTCATCATTATGGCTATGGAACGGGGCGACCTGGACTGGCGGGAAATCAACAAACAATAAAAATCAACTCCCCCGCTCCCGATTTTTCACGGAGTGGGGAGTTTCTATGTTCATAGAAAAGACAGAGTGGGCGAAAAACCTCTTTTTTAAGGGCTTTCGCCGAAAGAAAGGAAAGAAAAATGGCTCAAGTAACCGCCCCCAAGGGCACCCAGGACCTTCTGCCCAAGGATTCCGGCAGATGGCAATATGTTGAAAATATGATCCGTGAGCTTTGCGCTCAATACGGCTTCAAGGAGATTCGCACCCCCGTTTTTGAACACACCGAGGTGTTCGCCCGGGGCGTGGGCGAAACCACCGATATCGTAAATAAAGAGATGTACACCTTTGAGGATAAGGGCGGCCGTTCCGTCACCCTGCGTCCCGAGGGCACTGCAGGTATCGTGCGCTCCTTTGTGGAAAACGGCTTGTTTAATGAGGCTCTGCCCGCCAAGCTTTATTATCTGATCCAATGCTTCCGCTACGAAAAGCCCCAAAAGGGTCGCCTGCGGGAATTCCATCAGTTCGGGATCGAGATGTTCGGTGCGCCGGATCCCATCGCCGATGCAACGGTGATCTCCATGCCCTATCGCCTCTTTAAAAAGGTGGGGCTGAAGGGCATCAGCCTGGAGCTGAACTCCATTGGCTGTAAGGAGTGCCGGGGAAAATACCGGGAAGCTCTGATCAACTATTTTGAAAAGGATCAGGAAACACTTTGCCCCACTTGTCGGGAACGGTTGGATAAAAACCCCATGCGGATCTTGGATTGCAAGAGCCCCGTATGTCAGGGAGTTGCCAAGGATGCCCCGGTGATTACCGATTACCTCTGTGGGGATTGTGCCGATCATTTTGAGGCGGTGAAGGGTTATCTGGATGCCATGGGGATCGAATATCAGGTGAATCCCCGGATCGTGCGTGGTCTGGATTATTATAATCGCACCGTTTTTGAATTTGTCAGCAACCAGATCGGTGCTCAGGGCACCGTTTGCGGCGGCGGCCGTTACGACGGAATGACCGAGCAATTCGGCGGCGCTCCCCAACCGGGCATCGGCTTTGCCATGGGGATGGAGCGGTTTATGTTGGTGCTGGAACAGGCCGGACTGGAACTGCCGGAGGAAAGCCTTTGCGATCTTTTCATTATCCCCTTGGGCGAGAATGCTAAAAAAGCAGCGGTACAACTGGCCGGCAAGCTGATGGACGGCGGCAGCCGGGCACAGTACGATCTGTTGAGCCGGTCTGTGAAGGCCCAGATGAAATATGCCGATAAAATGGGTGCCAAATGCACCGTGGTCATCGGCGACAGTGAACTGGAAGAAAACCGGGTAACGGTGAAGAATATGAAAAACGGCCAGCAGGCCGCCGTTACCCTGGATACATTAAACAGCGAATGGTTGAAGGAGTTTGCAGAACAATGAGAAGAACAGATTATTGCGGAGAAATCAAGGCCGAGCAGATCGGCCGGAAGGTAACCGTTTGCGGTTGGGTTCAGCGCCAGCGTGATCTGGGCGGCCTGATCTTTATCGACCTGCGGGATCGCACCGGTTTGGTGCAGCTGCAGTTTGACGAATCGGTGAACAAAGAGGCCTTTGATATTGCCTTCACCGTACGCAGCGAGTTTGTTTTGGAGGTAACCGGCACCGTTGCCAAGCGGGGCGGCGCTGTGAACCAGAACCTGAAGACCGGCTCTTTGGAGATTTTGGCCGATACCGTTAAGGTTTGGTCCAAGGCCAAGACCCCGCCCTTCGAGATCGTGGAAAACAGCAACGTAAACGAAGAACTGCGGTTGAAATATCGCTATCTGGATCTGCGCCGGCCGGATCTGCAACAGAACATCCTCACCCGCCACCGGATTACCAAGGTGGTGCGGGATTACTTTGATGAAAACGGCTTTATCGAGATCGAAACACCGATGTTGATGAAGTCCACCCCCGAAGGCGCTCGGGACTATCTGGTGCCCAGCCGGGTGCATCCGGGCTCTTTTTACGCCCTGCCCCAGTCCCCCCAAATTTATAAGCAGCTTTCTATGGTGGCCGGCTTCGACCGCTATATGCAAATTGCCCGTTGCTTCCGCGACGAAGACCTGCGGGCCGACCGTCAGCCGGAATTCACCCAGATCGACCTGGAGATGTCCTTTGTGGATATGGAGGACGTTCTGGGCATCGGCGAAGGGTTGATGGGCCGCCTGTTCAAGGACGTTTTGGGCGAAGAACTGCCCCTGCCCCTGCCCCGCCTGACCTATCAGGAGGCCATGGATCGCTTTGGTTCCGATAAGCCGGATACCCGGTTCGGAATGGAACTGTTTGATATCAGCGAAATTGCCGGCAATTGCGGCTTTTCCGTATTTAGTGGTGCGGTTGCTGCCGGCGGTAGCGTACGGGGCATCGTGGCCGAGGGTGGTGCTGCTAAACTCACCCGGAAGGAGATCGATAAGCTCACCGAGCACGCCAAAGGCATTGGTGCCAAGGGTCTGGCCTATATTCGCTGGATGCCCGAGGGTATGAACTGCTCCTTCGCTAAATTTATGACCGATGAAGAACTGCAGGCTATCGTTGCCAAATCCGGTGCCAAGGAAGGGGACGTGGTGCTTTTTGTGGCTGATGCCAAAAACAGCATCGTGCTGAACACCCTGGGCGCTTTGCGTCTGCTGGTGGCGGATAAGATGGGGATCGAAAAGAAGGGCTATCAGTTCCTTTGGATCACCGAATTCCCCTTCTTTGATTGGGACGAGGACGCCCAGACCTGGGTGGCAATGCACCATCCGTTCACTTCTCCCATGGACGAATGTCTGGAATTCCTGGAAAGTGATAAATCCAAGGTTCGGGCCAAGGCCTATGACCTGGTGCTGAACGGCGTGGAATTGGCCAGCGGTTCGATCCGGATCACCGATCCCGAACTCCAGAGCCGGATGTTCAAGATGCTGGGCCTGTCCCCGGAAGAAGCAGAGATGAAGTTTGGCTTCCTGACCGGTGCCTTCCAGTATGGTGCGCCTCCCCATGGCGGTATGGGCTTGGGTCTGGACCGCTTGGTAATGCAGCTTCTGAACCTGAAGAATCTGCGGGATGTGGTGGCCTTCCCCAAGGTACAGAACGCTTCCGAACTGATGAGCGAATGTCCCTCTCAGGTTTCTTTGGAACAGCTGGAGGAACTGGGCATCGCCATCATCAAAAAAGAGAATTAACAGTTTATTTACAGCAAAATAAATGGATCTGTGATAAAATCTTGTTGAAAGAAATTCTTTGAGGAGGATCTTTATGATCGAAGTTAAAAATATCGTCAAGCAATACGGCGATAAAAAGGCGGTCAATGATATTTCCTTCCGGATCGACAGCGGCGAGATCGTGGGCTTTTTGGGTCCCAACGGCGCCGGCAAATCCACCACGATGAATATTCTGACCGGCTACCTTTCCGCCACCAGCGGAACAGCCATCATCGATGGGATCGATATTCTGGAAAATCCCACCGCCGCCAAAAAGCTGATCGGCTTTTTGCCGGAGCAACCGCCCCTTTATATGGATATGACGGTAAAGGAATACCTGAACTTTGTTTATGACCTGAAGGCTTGCAAATTCCCCCGTAAGGAGCATCTGCAGGAAATCATGGAACTGATGAAGATCCAGGACGTTTCCGGCCGTATGATCAAAAACCTGTCCAAGGGTTATCGCCAGCGTGTGGGCTTTGCCCAGGCTTTGGTGGGTAATCCCCCGGTTCTGATCCTGGATGAGCCTACGGTGGGTCTGGATCCCCGGCAGATCATCGAGATCCGCAACCTGATCCAGCGGCTGGGCAAAAAGCATACCGTAATTTTGTCCACCCATATTCTGCAGGAGGTGCAGTCTGTTTGTGACCGCATCATCGTGATTAATAAGGGCCAGCTGGTGGCCGACGGCAATGCCGATACCATTACTTATAAAACTGCCGGCAACCGTAAACTGGTGGCCCGCATCGCTGGCCCCAAGGGCGAGATCAAAAAGGCTATCCGCGGGATGGATGGTGTGCTCTTTGTTGACGAAATGGGCTCCAAGGAGCAGGGTACCAATGATTTTCTGATCGAAAGCCAGCCCCTGATCGATATTCGTAAGCCGATGTTCCGCCTTTTGGCAGAGCGGGGCTGGGTGTTGATGGGTCTGAAATCCATGGATATGTCCCTGGAGGATGTATTTGTCAGCCTGATTACCGGTGAAGGAGGTGCTGAAGAATGATCGCCATCTGGAAGCGTGAGTTGCGCTCTTATCTGAATTCCCCGGTGGGGTATGTTTATCTCTTTTTATTTTTGATTCTGGTGGGGGCTTGCTTCAGCTATTTCAATATCCGCAACTATAGCTCCGAGCCCAGTTATTATTTTCAGATCTGCTGCTATGCGCTGATCATTGCCGTTCCCATACTGACAATGAAGCTGTTCCCCGAGGAACGGAAGAATAAGACGGACCAGATTTTGATCACCGCCCCTGTCGGCATTACCGGGATCGTGATGGGCAAGTTTTTGGCTGCTTATACTATGTTTTTGATCAGTATGATCCCCAGCCTCTTTGCCGAAGGCTTTTTGATCGCCAACGGCAATGTGGAAATGGGCATTCTGGTTGCCAACTATGTGGCCATTTTGCTGGTGGGCGCCGCTTATATCGCCATTGCGATGTTTATGGCCTGCCTTACCGAAAGCCAGATCATTGCCTTTATTATGGGCTTTTTCACTCTGTTGATCTTTGCCCTTTGTGATGTGTTGGAATCTTTGATGAATAACGCTGTGGTCAGCAAGATTATCGATGTTATTTCTGTTTCTGATCGTTTCATTACGATGGGCGGCGGGATGCTTGATTTTTCGGCCATCTTCTACTTCATCAGCCTGGCCGTGGTATTCCTGTTCTTAACGGTACGTATTATCGATAAAAGGAGGTGGAGCTGATGAAGGGCAACTTTTTCAAATCGCGCAAATTCAAATACGGCTCCATTTCCACCGCTTTAACGGCGATCTTTATCGCGTTGGTGGTGATCGTCAACGTGATCTTCACCCTGCTGACCGATACTTATTCCTGGAAGATGGATATCACTTCCTACGATCTCTATAGTATTTCTGATAGTTCCCGGCAGATCGTGGATTCCCTGACCCAAAACGACATTACCATTAAAATGACGGTTATGTACAGCGAAGAGGAATACCCTGCCGAGTTTAAGGAAATGATCAAAAAATTTGCCGCCCTTTCCGAAAAGATCACCCTGTCCTTTGTGGATCCGGTGGTGAACCCCACTGCCCTGAAGGCCTATGGTGCGGAATATACCATTGAAGAGGGCGATATTGTGGTGGAAAACGGCAACCGCCGCCGGATCATCACCTTTGGTGATATGTACGAATCCGACAGCTCTACCGGTGCCATCACCTACAAAACCGAACAATGTCTGGCTTCTGCGGTGCTGTATGTCACCAAGGAAGAGGTTCCCATGATCTATTTCATCAACGGCCACGGTGAAGCCGGCTACGAAAGCCTGATGGGGCTTTTGGCGAATAACGGCGCCGACGTGCTGGAAGTTAAACTCAGCCAGCTGACTGAATACGATCCCATGGCCCGGTTGATGGTGATCTGTGGTCCTACTATGGACTATTCCGAAAACGAAATCCGCAAACTGCAGGAATTTTTGGCCAACGATTATAATTATGAGCGGGATCTGATGTTCTTCTCCAATCCCGAAATTGCAAGGTTGCCCAATCTGGATGCCTTTTTGGCCGACTGGGGCTTGGAGTTAAATAATGATATCGTTTTCG
>JAZOXD010000016.1:0-1507 GCA_045659565.1 Eubacteriales bacterium
GCACCAGCAAAGCACCGGCATCGTCGATTCCCAACACGGTTGCCCGAATCCGCTCGTCCCCTCGCAGGATCGTTACCGTCTTCCCCTGCAGGAAGGAGCGTTGCCGGTATTCGTCCATCAAGCCATCCGGTTGGCGATACAACGACCAAAACTGCTCCACAATTTCGGTCAGCAATTTTTTGCAAAGTTCCTGATCAGAGGGTTGCTGCAAAAGGGCGCCGGCAATGGATTCCAATTCCCCAAAGCCGCCCGAGGGCGCAAACACATTCAACCCAATGCCAAGGATGCAATATTCCAAGCCGCCTTGGTCATTCAGCCGGCCTTCTGCCAAAATACCGCAAACCTTTCTTCCTTTATAATATAGATCGTTGACCCATTTGATCTGCAGTTCCAACCCCAATTGTTTTTTAACCGCCCTGGCAACCGCTACCGCTGCAGTAACGGTGATACGCAAAGCATCCACCGCTGCCTCCCAGGGGCGGAGGAGCAAAGAAAAATACAGCCCACTGCCGGCGGGCGAAAAAAAGCTTCTGCCCAACCTGCCACGACCGGCGGTCTGGCGTTCGGCCATCATCACCGTTCCCTCTTCGACCCCTTCTTCCGCCAAAATCCGCAATTGGCGATTGGTGGAATCGGTTTCTTTCAACACGATCAGATTCATCATAACTCTTTCCTACAAAATAAGCGATGAGGGATCCCTCATCGCTTATTTACCTTAATAATATTGGATCAAGATCTCTGCACCGCTACGCAAATAGGCTTGGGTGATGATCTTTTCTTGTTGGCCATCCACGGTCACATAAAAACGCTTTTGAGAATTTTTTTGCACGCCCATAAAGGAGCGGAACTCATTATTCTCCACCAGCGGGTGACCGAACATCTCGTAAACCTCTTTGTTTTTGATGGAGAAGATCTCGGCAACGGTTTGAGAAACGTCCACCGTTATCTCCCGGTTTTGCATATCCTTGCCTTCGCCCATCCCCTCAACGGTGATAAACACAGGGCCGTATTCCGGCTTTTCCTTACCAAAAACGTTCCAACAAACAACGGAGGTAACCACAATCGCCAGCACCAAAAAGAGGGTGAAGGAGAGGGCCCAATGCTTCCCGATCCAACGAAAAACATTAAATACCTTCGCCAGCATCGGTTATTCCTTCTTTTCAGCCTCGGCCTTGGCATCGGCAGCGGCGATCTCGGCATCGGCAGCAGCCTGCAGAGCCTCGGTTACATCGGTGCCGGTGAGAGCCTTACGGAAGCCGTCCATAATAGCGGCGTAGTCGTTAGCGTATTCGCTCATCTGCCAATCGGCAGCCTTGCAGTTCTTCAAGAGAGCCTTCAAAGAATCTTCGAAATTGCTATCAGCGATCTCATCATAGATTGCCACATCGGCATGCAAGGTGCTTTCATCCTCGAAAAGTGCATAGAAATCGGGAGAGTTGAAATAATCGGAGCCCAGCAGATCAAATACTGCATTGGGTTCCCGTTCTTCGCCTTTGAAGAAGAAGGC
>JAZOXD010000017.1:0-5504 GCA_045659565.1 Eubacteriales bacterium
TCGACGGCATCTATGGCAAGAAGCTGGATACCGCCATGGCCGGGTTCGCCCAGAGCCGCGGGCTGACCTTCCAGGAGGGTTACATACTGCCCGGCGAGGTGGACGCGGTGTTCAATGACTGGCTCGGCACCCTGCCCGAGGGCAATTGGGGCGCCGCCGACGACAAGGTGACCGTGGAAGATGCAAACGGGAACAAGACGGATTTTGAGGTGGGCAATGATTATAAGGAACCTGAAAAGGGCCAGACCGTGACCACCCCCATCTATGATGAAAACAAAAATCAGACCGGTACCGTGGTGATCGAAAAGGATGAGGCCGGAAATGTAACCGTAACCCCCATGAAGCCCTTGCCCGAAGGCAACTGGGTGATCACCGATAACGAAGCCCTGGTGATGGATTCCCAGGGGAACGCCACCATTTACGACACCGACTATAAAGAGCCGGAAGCAGGTGAATCTGCCCAGGCACCCCTTTACCAGGATGGCAAGCCGGTGGGTTCGGTAACCGTTGAAAAAAATGAAGACGGAACCCTTACCGTAACCCCCAACGACCCCGCTAAGAACGCAGATGAAAAAGCAAAGGCCCCCACCTTCTTCCCCTGGGTCGTTTGGGTGGCCGTTGCCATTGCTGTTGGCGGCGCCGTGATCGTTGCGGTTGTTCTGAAAAAGAAAGAGAAAAAAGATGCCGCTAAATTCTGATTATTTTTTAAAGCCCATACCGAAGACCGCCCTTTGGGGCGGTTTTAGCCTGCAACAGTACCTGAAAGAGCAAGCGCCCTTTCACAAGATCAGCGAGCTTTGGATGCTTTCGGTACGGGAGCAGGACCAAAGCCTTATTGACCGAGGGACCCATGCCGGGGAACCCTTGGCGGAGCAAGGGGTGAAGCAGCCCTTTCCCCTGTTAATCAAATGGATTGATGCCCGGGATAAATTATCGGTGCAGGTCCATCCCGATGACCTTTTAGCTGCGGCCGAAGGGGATCAGGGCAAAACCGAGATGTGGTATATTCTGGATGCAGAACCCGGTGCAGAGCTGATTTACGGCCTGAAGCCGGGGCTGACCAAGGCGGATCTGCAAACCGCGATGGAGGAAGGGCGGATTGGCGATGTTTTGCATCATCAGCCGGTAAAAAAAGGTGAAACCTATTTTATCCCCGCCGGGATGATCCACGGCATCGGCGCCGGAATCCTGATTGCGGAGATTCAGCAAAACAGCGATATCACCTACCGGCTCTATGATTACGACCGCACCGATGCAAGCGGAAACAAGCGCCCCCTTCATCAGAAAAAAGGGCTGGCGGCTGTGAAGATTTTTACAGAAGAAGAACAAATCAGCATACGCTTTGCCCGGGGGAAACAAGGGCTGGTGAATTGCCCCTATTTCTATGTAGGAGCGGAAAAAGCGCCCTATCAGGGATACGCAGAACCCTTCACCGTTCTTTTAGCCACCGAAGGCGAGGGTGCCGTAAACGGAGAACCCTTTCGCCAAGGGGAATGTTGTTATATCACAGGTACTTTTGAAGTAACCGGGAACATAGAATTTTTAGAGATAAAGGAGTAAAAAATGAAGATCTGTACCACCACCGGGGCTTTACTGAAACGGGGTTTTTCCGATGAGGAAGTGTTTAAACTATTGAAAGATGCCGGTTTTGATGCGGCAGATTATTCCTTCTTTCACGGTTTTAACGAAGAGCGCTGGAACGAAGAAAACTATAAAGACGAAGCCAAGCGGGTCAGAGAGATTGCCGAAAAGGTGGGGATTCCCATTCTGCAATCCCACGCGCCTTTTTCCTATAATTGGAAAGAATTGGAGCATGAAAACGACATCATCCCCGAAGTTTGCCGGGCGGTGGAGGCCGCCGGTATTATGGGTTGTGAAGAGATCGTGGTGCATCCCCAGCATCATCCCGAACCCTTTGGCAGAAAGCCTTATCGGGAAGACCCTGAATCCATCTTCCAAATGAATATGGAATTTTACGCCAACTTCAAGCCCCTCTGCCAACAATACGGCATCAAGGTCTGCACCGAGAATATGTGGAACCGACATCCGATCCGTAAAAACATTACCCACGACGTAAACAGCACCCCCGCCGAATTCAACCGCTATTTAGATACCCTGAATGCCGACGGCAAAAATCACTTTGGCGGGTGCCTGGATCTGGGGCATACGGTTTTGGTGGATCAGGATCCCCTTCAAATGATTCACGAAATGGGCGATCGCATTACCACCTTACATATCCACGATAACGATTATATCAACGATACCCACACCATGCCCGGCCACGGCAAAATGCCGATGGCGGATATTTTCAAGGCCCTGAAGGAGATTGGCTACAAGGGAAAATTCACCCTGGAAGCCGATAACTTCTTTGCCAATCTGGAAACGGAATTTTTGCCCGTGGCCCTGAAATATATGAATGATCTTTCCCGCTTTTATGCGGCTATGATAGAGGAGTAATAAAAATGAAGAAAAAGATTTTGATCCCATTGATCACCGTAGGAGTGTTGTTGGTATTGGTTCTGGCCACAGGCGCCTTTCTTTGGTGGAACGATTTTCACATTGACTTCACCGTAAACGGCCAGGGAGAAATTACCCAGGAATACGGCGGCACCTATACCGATCCCGGGGCGGTTGCCATTTATCGGGGCAAACTGCTTCTGAAAGAGGGCAAAGCCCTGGAGGTATCTGCCGAAAACCCCGTGGACCCCGCCAAAACAGGCTCTTACACCATTCTTTACAAAGCCCAAAAGGGCAAACAGGTGGCCACCGCCACCCGCACCGTTAAAATTGTGGACACCCAGGCCCCTACCCTTACCCTGAAGGGCACGGCGGAAATGAGCCTGGTAAAAGGCAATACCTTTGAAGACCCCGGCTTCACCGCCACCGACGGTTACGACGGCGACCTGGCCGCCAAGGTGGCCGTAACAGGGGAAGTGAATACCCGTGAAACCGGGGATTATACCCTGACCTATACCGTGGCGGATGCCGCGGGAAATTCTGCCACCGCCACCCGTAAGGTAACCGTTAGAAATCCCGTGGTGAGACCCCAGAGCGTAACCCCGCCGGAAACCGGAACGGTTGTGCCCGGGAACAAGACCGTGTACCTGACCTTTGACGACGGCCCCGGCCCGTACACCGAAAAACTGTTGAACGTTTTGGCCAAATATAACGCCAAAGCCACCTTCTTCGTTACCAACAACCGCCCCGCTTATAATCATCTGTTTTCACGGATGGCTCAAGATGGTCACGCAGTGGCCATCCATACCGCTTCCCACAATTACAAAAAGATCTATGCCAGCGAGGAAGCCTTTTACGCAGATCTGAACGAAATTTCCGATGTCATTCAGCAACAAACGGGCATCAAACCCATGCTGACCCGCTTCCCCGGGGGAAGTTCCAACACCGTCAGCCGCTTTAATCCCGGGATCATGACCCGCCTGGCCGCAGATCTGGAGGCCAAGGGCTATCGCTATTTCGATTGGAACGTGGACAGCAACGACGCAGGGGGCGCTTCCTCTACCTCTGAAGTGGTTAACAATATCAAGCGGGGGATCGCCGCCAACAGCGTATCCATTGTTTTACAGCACGATATCAAGGGCTTCAGCGTAGACGCCGTGGATGAAGTGCTCCGCTGGGGCACCGCCAACGGCTATACCTTCAAAGCATTAGACTCCACCTCTCCCACCATGCGCCACGGCATCAACAATTAGGGCTTTTAAAAAAGGCACCGACCGCAAAAAATAAAGTAAAACAAAAAGAAACAGCCAATTCTTCAGTAATGAAGAGATCGGCTGTTTCTTCTTTTTATTGAATTTTTTTGCTTTTCGCCAAAATGACCGCTCGCAGTATTTTTACAAATTGGATAAAAATCGCTGAAATATACCCCTTTGCGGCGGCTTTGGATGGCTTGTTCTGCCCTTGGGCGTGCCTTTTTCAAAAGGCGGCTCCCTCGGTTTCTTCTTCTAATTTTTTATAAGCCACCTTGCCCACCAAGGTTTTGGGCAAATCGGAACGGAATTCCAGTTCCCGGGGGCAGGCGTATTTGGCGATATATTCCTTACAATAGGTAAGGAGTTCTTCTTTGAGTTGATCGGTGGGCTCGATGCCGGGCTTGGGCACCACAAAGGCCTTGACCCGTTGGCCCCGGATCTCATCCTTGGGGCCGATGACACAGCTGATCTGCACCTTAGGATGGCCATCCAGCACATTCTCTATCTGAGAAGGATAAACATTATAGCCATTGGTGATGATGATACGCTTCAGCCGCTGTTTAAAATAGACAAAGCCGTCCCCGTCCATCATTCCAAGATCACCGGTATGAAGCCATTTTTCGCCATCAGAATGGGTCTGCAGGGCTTGGGCGGTTTCCTCCGGGTGACCCAAATATTCCAGCATCAGGCTGGGGCCCTTCAGGCAAATTTCGCCCTCTTCCCCATAGGGGACTTCTTCCGTTGTCCCCACCTTACAAATACAATAGTCCATATCCGGATAAGGCAGGCCGATACTTCCTTCCCGCTCTTCGTGGTCGGGGGTGAGGCAACTGGCGGTAACACATTCGGTGGTGCCATAGCCTTCCCGGATTCTTACGGTTGCGCCCCGTTCCTTCAAAAAGGCATCCATCTTCCGCTTGAGTTCCACCGAAAGGCTATCGCCCCCGGAAAAGACCCCCAAAAGGAAAGAAAGATCCACTCCATCCAGATAATCGGTGCGGGTGATGGCCTCATAAAGGGCGGGCACCCCGGCAATATAATTAGGCTTTTCCTTTTTTATGAGCAAAGCGTAATCCTTCACATTGAAGCGGGGCACCAAAATAGAAGCGGCACCGCAGGCCAAAGCGGTATGCACACAGACCCCCAGTCCAAAGCCGTGGAACATGGGCATGGCCGCCAAAATGGTTTTCTTTTCCACCGGCCGTGCGGCCATCGCCGCCGTTTGCCGGGCCAGGGCATTAAAACTGCCGTTCGAAAGCAGGATGCCCTTGCTGACCCCGGTGGTACCTCCGGAAAAAAGGATCACCGCACCATCATCGTCGGTCATTTTTTCTTTTTGATAACCCCGGTCCAACGCCAGAAAATTCTTCCAACGGATCACATTTTCGCCCTTTGGAATGGAAGGCAATTTAGGCTGGATTGCCAGCCGATATCCCCATTTTTTCAAGCCCTGGAGGGCATCATCCACATCGGTGATGATCAGTTTTTCTAAGGGATATTCTTGATGCACCCGTTCCAGCTTATCGCCGAATTGGCGCAGAGTAACCACCCGTCGGCTCTCCACCTCTTTAAGACAATGGATCAGTTCCTTTTCTGCCGAAAGGGGATGCACGATGCTGACCACTGCGCCCAGTTCATTAAGGCCATAGAGACAGGCTACGGTTTGGGGCAGGTTGGGTAGGCAAAGGGTAATACGATCCCCCTTCTGAACGCCCTGGGCAGCAAAGGCGCGCGCCCTCCCCCGGGTCATCTGCCCAAGGTCCCCCTAGGAGGACTTCCGGGCCACCAATACCA
>JAZOXD010000018.1:0-1492 GCA_045659565.1 Eubacteriales bacterium
AAGGCATTTACAAAGATGGCCTTGAAGGCGGGCAAGATAGCGTTATAGTTAACGCCGATGATCACCAGGCTGCCCAGAACAAAAAGAACCACCATAAAGGGAACAATCTTTTCGGCCACGTTGGCAATTCTCTTAACACCGCCCAGGGTGATCACTGCGGTCAGGATCATTACCACAGCACCCAGCACTAATTCATAAAGAGAAATATCAGCAAACAGATTGATGGAAGAAAGGGCTTCCACATCAAATGCAGCGGCTACGTTGGCAACAATCTTGTTTACCTGGCCCATGGAGCCGATACCAAAGGAAGCCAGCATAGCAAAGATACAGAAAAGAACTGCCAAGATCTTGCCCAGATTTTTAAAGCTTGCCTTGGAATGGGCGTCCTGATAGGTATAGCCACCCAAACCGTCTTTCAGGTAATACATCGCACCGCCGGACCATTCGCCTTCGCTGTTCTTGCGGCGGAAATAAATGCCCAGAACATTTTCAGCATAGTTGGTCATCATGCCAAAGAAAGCGGCAACCCACATCCAGAACACAGCGCCTGCGCCGCCCACACAGATGGCAGCGGCCACACCAGCAATGTTACCGGTACCCACCGTAGCGGCCAAAGCGGTGCAAAGAGCCTGGAAGGGGGAAATTACGCCCTTTTCTTTGCGGTGCTTCATAACATTCTTGGTGAAAAGACTACCGATGGTGTTCTTCCACCAAAGACCCAGGTGAGATACCTGGAAAAACTTGGTGCAGCAGGTTACGATAATTCCGGTGCCGATCAAAAGTGCCAGACCGAAAATGCCCCATACCACGCCGTTGATACTACCGTTGATTTCAGCAATTTTGTCGAGGATCATTGTTCTATCTCCTTTAAATAAAATAATTTATGAAATAATAAAGCCGGATCGCTTGGCGATCCGGCAAAATAACAAAATGCATTCTTTATAAAAAGAAAGTGATCTTTGTCCTTTTGCCTGAGAGTTTCACCGTGCGGCTTGCCCCTTCGGCACCCAATTGAATGGGATTCTCCAAAGTTCCGTCCTCCTGCAGTTTTCCTGCGGGGATCATTCGGAAGTATTTTATTTTTAATAGACCCTATTCTAACAGATGTCTTTACAAATTGCAAGAGAAATTTACAATTTTTTAAATTTTTTTTGATCCTGCAGAATTTTCTTCTCGTATCGATCCTCTTCGGAGTAGATGCAACCGCAGTATTTCTGCATATACATTCCCGTTTCCCGGGCCTCGGTTTGGCCTTCCCGGTAGCGGGGCGAAAAGTCATAGGGCAGGAACTGGATCCCGTGGCGCTCCGCCGCCTTTCGGCCGATCTCAAAAATCAGTTCTTTATTTTGATAAGGGGAAACCGTTAAGGTGGTGGCAATGGCGGTGAAGCCTTGCTCCGCTGCATAACGGGCGGTTTCTTCCAATCGGATGGCGTAGCAAAAGGCACAGCGCTTTTCAATATCGTGGCAAACAGCCTTGGTAAACCGCTTCA
>JAZOXD010000019.1:0-6177 GCA_045659565.1 Eubacteriales bacterium
TGCCGGTACAAAAACAGGGCGTAGATCACCGAAACCAACACCTCTGTCAGCATATAGCCCGGAAAATAGGCAAAGCCCGGCGAAAAGATAAAGAAGCTCAACGTGTCCACCGCCACCGCCACCAAAGCACCCATAACGGGCCCGTAAACGGCGCAACCAAGGGCGATGATGAAGAAGGTGAACTTAATTTCCAAGGCCCCGGGCAAAACCGGGATCTTAATCAGCCCATCCAACGCAACGGTGATGGCACAGATCAAGGCGGCGAACAAAATCCGCCGCAGGCTCTTTAACTCCCCTAAAGCGGTGATCCAATACTCTTTTTTAAAAATATTCATAACAAAAACTCCTTTCGTGAATGATCCGGCTGATTGCCGCTTCACGGAAAGGAGTTCCGTTCTGCGGCAGCGGGATGCGAAACCGACACGGCAAGCGAATGCTATTCGTCCCGGGGACAACTCCCCGTCCCCCGGGCACTGAAACCCGCCGATTTCTACTCTGCCTTCATTTAATTTTCGGTTTCCTGCAACAGGGCCACCTGGAAGGGCTTCAAAGCAATGCTGCCCTCATAAACCTGCCCCGTGAGCAGATCTTTGCGTTTGCCTTCAAAACGAAGGCCGCATTCCTTGCCCTTCAGGGAGGCTACGATCCAGAATTCCCGATTGGCTCCGGGGGTGTGGCGGCCTTTTCGATAAGTAACAAAAGCGCCCTCGCCAAAGATTTCGTAAGGTTCTACGTGGGCAAGGCGGGCGGCCTTTTGATAAATGCGGATCAGTTCCTCTTCCTGGGGGAAGGTGCCCAACAGAACCACCCAACCCTTGCCCACCTTTGCGGCGGCCACAACGGTTTTGTCCATAAAGACCTGATGGCCTTCTTTTACGGTGATCCAGGGTTCCAGCCCCTCTTTTTCAAAGAATTCATAGCTGCGGTTGCATTCCACAACCTGACCTTCTTCGTTCACAAAGGTGATGCGCCCTTCCGCATCCGGGGCAAAATAGGCCCGCCGTGCGCCGGTAAGGGTTTCTAAAAATCCATAGGGCGCCTTTTTGTAAGCCGCGCCGTTGCGGTTGCGGATGTCCGTTAAGGGGCCCGCCACCCAAACACCGCCGCTTTCCAGCCAGGGCTTGATCCGGTCTTCAAAATCCCCTTCCTCCAGGGTGTGGCAAAGGGGCGTCACCAGCAGTTTATAGCCAGTAAGGCTTTTGGAACTGTCGATTACGTGGGGATGGAGCCCACTTTTCAGCATGGTTCCGTAAAATCCCTTCAATTCAGGGGCGTGGCGGGCCATATCCCTTAGGATCAGTTGCCCGGTCCTGATCCGTTGATTCAAGGCAGACATCTGGAAGGCCACCGTGCTCCGTACGGTAGAGGAGCAAAGATATTCCGAAACCTTCCGCAGCTCCTCCCCGGCCTGCTTGATCTCCCCGGCGGCATAGGTAAAGCGGCCGGAGCTTTCCAAAACGGCTCCGTGGCCCAGCTCGTGGCCCGCCCAATGGGTGCGCCAGAGCCAATAGAGGTTGGCCTCACCCCCCAGCATAAAGGGGAGCCAGGTGTTCATATAAATAAAGTTTTCCGGTTGAAGCATTTTCCCGGGGGCGGTGCTGCCGTTCCAGCTGGCCTGAGTTTCGGTGGTCCAGAAGGGAATTTTAGAAAATTCCCGCATATAATCCATCCACATAGCGGGCCATTCCAGATTTTCCCAATGGTCGTAATGGTTGAATTGGGCCACGTCCAGGGGATCATTCATTTTGCGGTAATCGTGGTAAAGATCGGGCATGGTATCGGTGCCGATGGGCGTTTCGGTAAAGCATTGCAGAATATCTGCCTGGCGGTGGATAAAATCAATATGATTTTGGCTTTGGGAAAGTTCCCAATCCATAATGATATGGGGGTTATGCCAACCGTTCACAGGCAAAGGAATTTCCTCAAAGGAATCGTATGCCTGGCTGAACAGATTCAGGTTCCATTCCTTGTTCAGCTCCGCCACGGTGCCGTATTTTTCTTTTAAAAATCCGTGGAAATTATCTTTACAGTAATCGCAATGGCAGACGGGGTTTTTGATCTCGTTATCCAACTGCCAGCCGATAACGTTAGGATCCTTGCCGAATTCTTCCCCCAGTTTTTCCACGATCAGATCGCAATAATACTGATAATGGGGGTTAGAGGAACAGCAATGGCGCCGTCCGCCGTGGCTGCGGCGAATTCCTCTGTCGTCCACCGCCGCTATATCGGGGTATTTCAGCAACAGCCAATGGGGCGGGGTGGCGGTGGGGGTGCCCATAATGGTTTTAATGCCTGCGGCGCCCATGGCGTCCACCACGCGGTGCAGCCATTCAAAATGGTATTCCCCTTCTTGGGGCTCATCTTTTTTCCAGGCGAATTCACCGATCCGAACCACGTTGAAGCCCATTTCCTTCATTTTGGCAATATCGGTTTCCAGTTCGTCTTCATCCCAATCTTCGGGATAATAGTTGGCCCCCAGCCAAAGGGTATCCCGCGGGGTCAAAAGATATTCCCGCTTACGGGAATACAGTTTGGGGATCTCCCGCCCTTCAAAAATCGCCCGTGCGTTTTCCACATAATCGCTCCATTCCAGCATGGGACGCACGATCTCATCGGGGGCTTCCCGACCCAGTTCGTAGTTCCACACCCCGTTATAACCCGCCTCTTTCAGTTTGGCGTAAAGGGCGTACCAATCGGTGGAGCCTTCCCCGGGGAGCCAATGGCGTTCATCCACCCGGTCATAATCGGAGATATGAAGCGTGACCACCCGATCTCCCAATTCCTCCAAAAGGGCCAGGTTATCATCAAAAAGATTATGGTTCACATCAAAGCACATCCGGGCATGCTCCCCGGCATCCAGCAGGCGCTTCATTTCGGCAATGCCGTTGCCCAGACAGGTACGGGGGATATTTTCCACGCAAAGGGTGCCGCCCAAAGAATGGGCGTAATCGGAAAGAATCTTCACGCTTTCTTCCGCCGCCTGCAGGCGGGCTTCCCGCTCATCCGGCGAGATGGGCTCGCCGCTGGGGTGGATCACGTATTTCGTAATGCCCGCTTCTGCGGCACGGCGGATGATATCTTTAAAATATTCCTGTGCGCCCTGGCGCTTTTGGGGGTCCACAGCGGAAGGATCGATCTTATCAAAGGGATTGAAGGGCAGGTGCACCGACCAGATCTTCAGCCCTGCAGCCGCTGCCCGCTGAACCTGGCGTTTAAAATCCAGGGTGTCAACGGTATCGTAGGTGCTGCCCATTTCCACGGCTTCGATCCCCGCGGCAACCATCTCACCCAAGGTTTCGTCGGATAAGTTTTGAATATATGCAGAAACAGAAATGGGGAACATTTTTTACATCTCCTTCAGTCGGCTTAAAATCTCATAGGCGGCCTGTTCCTTGGTCATTTTTTCCAAAGGCTCGGCGCCCTTTTTCGTAATCAGGGTCAACACGTTGGTATCCACCCCACAGCCCGCGCCTTCTGTGCGAAGGGAGTTGGCGCAGATCATATCGCAATTCTTTTTTTCCAGTTTGGCGGCGGCATTTTCCAACAGGTTTTCCGTTTCCATGGCAAAACCGCACAAAATCTGCCCTTGGGGCTTGTTGGCACCCAAAGCGGCCAGAATATCTTGGGTACGCTTTAAGGGAATGGCCAGATCCCCTTCCTTTTTCTTAATCTTATGGTCGGCCGTTTGAGCGGGGGTATAATCCGCCACAGCGGCGGCCTTGATGATGATCTCCTGCTCCCCTGCCCGGGCGGTTACCGCTTCGAACATTTCAGCGGCGGTGGTAACGGGAACGGCTTCCACAAAAGCGGGGGCCGGCACTTCCATTGCTCCGTGAACCAAAGTAACTTCTGCCCCCCGAAGCATGGCCACCTTGGCAATGGCGCAGCCCATTTTGCCGGAGGAATGGTTGGTAATGAACCGAACGGGATCAATGGGTTCCCGGGTGGCGCCGGCGGTAACCAGAATCTTTTTGCCGGCCAGATCCTTTTCAAAGGCCAGCTCCTTTAAAACATATTCAAACAGCAGGGCTTCTTCGGGCATCCGGCCGTCGCCGATATCCCCGTTGGCCAACATCCCCCGGGCAGGAGGGATTATTTCGTAGCCGAAGCGGGCCAACTTTTCCAAGTTATCCTGCACAATGGGGTTATGGTACATATTATGGTTCATAGCCGGGGCAATGATCTTTTTGCAGGGACAGGCCATCACGGTGGTGGTGAGCATATCGTCCGCAATGCCGCCTGCAATCTTGCCGATCACATTAGCGCTGGCGGGGGCAATCAATACGCAATCTGCCTGCTTGGCCAAAGCCACGTGTTCCACACTGAACTGGAAGTTGCGGTCAAAGGTATCAATGAGGCACTTGGTACCCAAAAGGGATTCAAAGGTGATGGGATTGATAAAATTGGTGGCATTTTGGGTCATCAGCACGTAAACAGTGGCCCCTTGCTTTTTCAGCATCCGGGCCAAGTTCGGAATTTTATAGGCGGCGATGCCGCCGGTCACGCCCAATAAAACGGTTTTTCCCTTTAACATTTCGGTTTTTCCCCTTTCCCTGCGGAATTTTTTAAATATTATAGCATATAAATATGGAAATTTAAAGACAAAAGTGTTATAATGCGGGTGAAACCACCTGTTTTTTGCCCATTTTGGCAAATATCCAAGGATCCCCTATGGAATTTGACCGGGCGGCAGGAAGACCGTTGCGTTTTTGTATTGTAGTCCTAAGGACATAATAACAAGGAGGAATTCATCATGAACCACGCAAAAACTTTAAAAATGGTACAGTTGGCCTTGCTATTGGGGCTGATGCTGATGCTGGCCTTTGTGCCCAACATCGGCTATATCCGAATCCCCATTCTGGCCATTCAGGCCACCACCGTCCATATCCCGGTAATCATCGGGTCCATTGTTTTAGGGCCCAAGTCCGGGGCGTTTCTGGGCTTTGTGTTCGGGCTGACCAGCCTGGTGAACAACACCTTCCAACCGGGGGCCACTTCCTTTTGCTTTTCTCCCTTTGTGAGCATGGGCGAGGGCCTGGGCGGCAGTCCCCTGGCACTGATCATCTGCTTTTTACCCCGGATTCTTTGCGGGGTGTTGCCCTTCTTTATCTATCGGGGCGTTTCCAAACTATTCGCAAATAAACGGCATTGGTCCAAGCTTGCCTATATTGCTGCGGGCATCGGCGGGTCTATGACCAACACCGTTCTGGTAATGAGCTTTATTTACCTCTTTTTCGGTCAACAATGGGCGGCGGCCAGCAATATTGCCTTTGAGGCCCTGTTTGGGGTGATCCTTTCCGTGGTGTGTATCAACGGAACGGTAGAGGCCATCATTGCTGCCTTGCTTTCCGGGGCCGTTTCCATCCCTCTTCTGCGGATGAATGAAAGGAGTAAAAAATGATCTTAGCGGTTGATATCGGCAACACCAACATTGTGTTGGGTTGCTTTGAAAATAACGAGATTTTATTTCGTGAGCGGGTAAGCACCAATCGGGTGGCCACCGACCTGGAATACGCCATCACCATCAAAACCGCCATGAATATGCATCAATTGGACCGCACCCAAATTACCGGTGCCATCCTATCCTCGGTGGTGCCCAGCGTAACCAACACGGTGCGCCACGCCATTATCAAATACTGCGGGGTGGTCCCCCTGGTGGTGGGCCCCGGGATCAAAACGGGCCTGAGCATCCGCATTGATAACCCCGCCCAATTGGGCAGTGACCTGGTGGTGGATGCGGTGGCGGGAATTAAAGAATACCCCACCCCCTTGATTATCATTGATATGGGCACCGCCACCACCTTTTCCGTCATCGACCAAGATAAAAACTATCTGGGCGGGGTGATTACCACGGGAATGGCGGTTTCCACCGACGCCCTGGTGAGCCGCACCAGCCAATTGCCCCGTTTTTCTTTTGAAACCCCTAAAAAAGTGGTGGGCACCAACACGGTGGATTGCCTGAAAAGCGGCATTATGCACGGCAACGCCGCTATGATCGACGGGATGGTGCAACGAATTCAAGAAGAACTGGCCCAACCCTGCACTGTGGTGGCCACGGGGGGCCTGGCGGCCTTGGTGGTGCCCCTTTGTAAAGAAAAGATCATCCTGGATCAGGATCTTTTGTTAAAGGGATTGATGGAAATTTACGAAAAAAATCAGTAACCCCCTTCCTTGGGG
>JAZOXD010000020.1:0-9500 GCA_045659565.1 Eubacteriales bacterium
AGGACGATCTTTATGGAACTTCTGGCCCCCGCAGGAGATTTCAAACCCGCCCGCAGCGCCGTTGCCAACGGCCCCGACGCCATTTATGTTGGCGGGCAAATACTGAACGCCCGCCGGGCCGCCGCCGGCTCCAGCGGCGAAGAACTGAAGCAATTGGTGGCATATTGCCGCCTGCGAAAAGTGAAGGTTTTTGTTACGGTTAATACCCTCACCCGGGAAGATGAACTGCCGCAGCTGATGGAACTGGCCCGGCAGATTGCCGAAAGCGGCGCCGATGCGGCCATCGTTTCCGATCTGGGCACCGCCCGGGTGCTGAAGGAGGTCTGCCCTTCCCTGCCCCTGCACGCTTCCACCCAGATGAACATTCACACCGCCGAAGGGGTTCGCTTTTTGGAAAAGCTGGGCTTTAAACGGGTGGTGTTGGCCCGGGAACTTTCGTTAGAGGAGATCCGGGTTATTTGCCAAAGCACCAAAATGGAGATTGAAGTGTTTGCCCATGGCGCTTTATGTATGTGTTACAGCGGGAACTGCTATCTTTCTGCGGTGATCGGTCAAAAAAGCGGCAACCGGGGTCTTTGCGCCCAGCCCTGCCGCCTGCCCTACGAAGGGAACCGTTATCCTTTGAGCCTGAAGGACCTTTGCACCCTGCCTCTGCTGGAGGAATTAAAGCGGGCCGGGGTAGCCAGTTTAAAAATTGAAGGGCGGCTGAAATCCCCGGAATATGTGGGAAGTGTGACCGCCGCCTATCGCAAGGCTTTGGAGGGGCAAGCACCCAACCGGGAAGACATCGAACGGCTGGCCCATATTTTCTCCCGAGACGGCTTCACCGACCGTTATCTGAAGGATGCCCCCGGGCCGGAAATGTTCGGCATCAAGACCAAGACCGCCTATTCGGATTATAAAGAGGCTGTGGCAGAAGTGGCCAAGACCCTGGAAGAAGATTATGAACCCAAAAAACGGGTAATCGATTTCCACCTCACCATGCGGGAGGGGATCTGTAAATTAAAGGTAACCTGCGAGGATTATCAAACCGAGATCATCGGTCCACCGCCCCAGGATGCTCTGCATCGGGAGGTAACGGCGGAGGATGCCATCAAAAATCTTTCCAAATTAGGGGGCACGCCCTTTGAATTGGGCAGCTGCACCGCCCATGTGGTACACGATCTGTTTTATCCCGCCGCCGGGTTTAACGCCCTGCGCCGTCGGGCGCTGGAACTGATTGCCGATCATTTTGCGCCCCAGCCCCACCGTTTCATCGAAGCATTACCCCCGGTCTCCCGACCGCTGCCCCGACCCGTCCCGGTGTTGGAGGGATGGTTTTTGGAGCCGGAAAAGGCTGCCGGAACTTGCGAAGGGCTGGATCGTTATTGGCTGAACGCCTTAAAATACGAAGCCTGTCTGCCCTTTGCGGAGGATCCCCGGGCAGGAATCTTCTTCCCGCCGGTAATCGGGGACGATGAACTGGAGAAAATGGCTAACCGCCTTTACGTGAAGGGTTTTCGCAAGGCTCTTTGCCGGAATCCCGGCCAGTTTGCCCTGTTGCGGCAGATGGGATACCGAGTCCACGCAGATTTCAGCCTGAATTTGGCCAATTCGCAGGCCATGGAGATTTTAAAGCCTCTGGTGGATTCCGCCACCCTCTCCTTTGAACTGACTTTGCGGCAGATCAAGGAGCTACCCAAGACTCTTCCGGCGGGGATCATCGTTTACGGCCGGTTACCCCTGATGGAAACCCGCAACTGCATCATCAAAAACTGCACCGCCTGCCAAAAGGGCAAGGGCTATTCTCTGACCGACCGCACCGGCCGGGCCTTCCCCATTGTTTGCGGTTATCAATGCCGCAACACCCTGTATAATTCCACCCCGCTGTTTTTGGCAGACCGCAACCGGGAATGGCGGGAAAGCGACGTGGCCTTTGGCCGGTTGCTGTTCACCGATGAATCACCCCAAGAGATCCGCAGCCTGATCAAGGCCTATGCCCGGGGCTGTGACCATACCCCCGAGGATTACACCCGGGGCCTTTACTACCGCGGCGTTCTTTAAAAAGCAATAAACACCCCGTAGAATTCTTTGTGAATTCTACGGGGTGTTTTTATATTTTCACTCGAAAATCGTTTCGACACTTAGGGCAACAAACCGTATGCTTGCCTTTTTTATAAGGCAGGCGGACGGTGGCCTTGCAATGGGGGCATTTGCGGTAACGATGGGTCTTTCGCTCTGCCCATTTGCGTTTTTGCAGGCTCCAAATGCCGGTGAAGCGATTTTTGATCTTCAGAAATTTTAAATTTTCCTGTTGGCGCTTATATATATTGCGGGAAAACATCCGAAAGATCAGCCAGATCAGGGCAACATAACCCACCGCCACCAACGGCCGCCAAAAAAGGCCCGCCAGTAAAAACACAAAATAAAGCGCAAACAGCGCCTTATTCAACACATCCACGCCATAGCGCCCCGCCATAAAGCGGGCAAAGCGATCTCTGAACTTCATTTACACGACTCCTTCATTCATCAGCAATAGGGGCACAGGCAGCGTAAAAACCAGATGGCAAAGCAAAGCTTGCCCAGGCCGCTCATCCGGGGCATTTCAAAGCCCTGCCCATAGGTCTGGTATGCCATTCCGCGCATTTCCAGCCGATTCAACAAATTTTGATATTCCCCGTTGGAGGGTTCCATCTGCACCGCTTTGCGGGCAAATTCCAAAGCCTGGGTGCGATTGCCCACGCCGGCGTGGGCATAGGCCGAAAGAAAATACCATTCCGCATTACGGTTGGTAATTCGATTGAGCACATTGAAGGCTTCCCGATAGCGTTGATAATGCAGGTAATGACGCACCGCCGTCATCTCCGGATCGGAACCGCCGGCAGGTTCGCCGTATTCATAGCCGCCATAGGTCTGGCCGGTGGCTTTTCCCTGGCGCTGGGCCTGGATCTGATCATAAGCGGCATTGATCTCTGCCATCTTTTTTTCGGCAAATTGCCGATCCGGGTGAATATCCGGATGGTATTGCTTGGCCAGCCGCCGATAGGCTTTTTTTACCTCGTCGTCGGTGGCAGAGGATGGGATCCCCAAAACTGCATACGGATCCATATTTATATTTGATCTCCTTTATTTTCTGTGTTGTACTTGGTCCAAACCCCGGAATAGAGTACATTCCGTAAAATTTCCAGATGCTCCACCAAAGGCAACCGTTCCAGGATCAGGGCGCAATCGCCCAAAGCGCCTTCCAGCATCTCCCGCACCCGAACTTCAAAATCCGGTTCTTCACCAATCAGGATCAGCGGATTATAACGATTCTTTTTTCGATCCTTCTTCAAATCACAATAGGCGTCCAGCCAATAGATGAAATTACCCAGAGCCCGGCCCAAATTGCGGCAATCTTCAGCCCAGCGGTCGTTTTGGAAGACAAACAGCTCGCCCAGCAAATCCCCAAAGATATTGGCGGCTGTATCCAGTTCCCGGGGGCCGATGGCTTCTTCCTGCCCAAGGGCTTTCATCCCCTCCTCCACCGCCTTGGTCTGGCGAGGATAGCGGGACCGGATGGCAGGAATATGTTTTTTCAAGGCTGCGGCCCCCACCCGGGAGGCGGTGTCGCGGTCGTCTTTCCAATTATCCAGCAAATTATAATAGGCCAACAGCACGTTCATTGCGGCACCGTAATCAATAATCTCGTTTTGGGAGATCATTTTTCGCTTTACGGGATGAATCGCACAACGGGCGCGAAAGGTTTTGGTTTGAGGGTCCAGCAGATCTGCCAAAAACAAAACCATAAAGGTCATATCATAATTTAAAGTCAGTCGGCTCACCTGCCCGAATTGCTGTTTCAAGCTGCGGCAAAGGCCGCAATAATAGCTTCGGTACAATGTCTTTTGCTCTTCGTTCAATTGGGCCGGGTTCGCGATTACATATCCGAACAACGTTGTTCACCTCCTGTCATTTCTATTTTACACCTAAAAAACATTTTTGTGTTGAATAATTTGTAAATTTATTCAAAAGACAGCGGAAACAAAGTTGCAAAAAATGCGGACGACCGATGGTCGCCCCTGCGGTAGGGGTCGATGGTTTTCGCACCCCGTTCCGTTCAATTGAATCCACGGTGCATCGTGAACGCTGCACCCTACAGACAAATCCGTATGTAATCACGATATCGATGTGTGTTTAATCACCCGGAGGGTGCACAATATCCCTTCCAATGCAAAAAGAAGCGCCTCCGGGTGGAGGCGCTTCGGGGAATTTGAATTATGCCAGAGTCTTCAGCAGATAGAGTACGTCTACGATAGAGAAGGTACCGTTGCGATCAATATCGCCCAGAGCCTTTTCATCCTCGGAGAGGAGATTTTCCCCTGCGAAGTGACGGAGCATTACGGTAGCATCTGCGGTATTGGTCACACCGTCGCCGGTGAGGTCGCCGCGTACCTGTTTGCTTACGTTCACCACGTTGTTAACCCTGTGATTTTCAACTGTTACGTCTTCGTCGCCCATCTTTGCATCGACCACCGTGGTTATAACTTCCAGATCGCCGTCGTTCACGGCATCTTCCTTGGCCAGGAAGGTTACGGTAGCCCATACGCCGGTGTTACCGATGGTCACCCCTGCCCCTTCGGGATTGGAGATTAAAACAACACCTTCGTCCAGACGGGTTGTATCCACAACCAGATCGGGTCTGTTGATGGATACGTATTCAAAGTCATCGGGATTGAAGTTCAGGCCTACAACCAGTTCAGTGAGCAGATCAGCATTTGCGATGGTCAGATCTACCTTGAAGTCTTCGCCCTTCATTACGGTGTTCTTATCGTCGGCCTTCAAAACCACCAGTTTATGGGTGATATCGGAAATCCATTCATATCCGCAGGCGCCGCACTTATGAGCGGTGTAGCCTTCCGCTTCTTCGGTGGCGGGTTCAACCTTGGGATAGCCTTCGCCATCGTAGCAGGAAACTGCTTCTTCCAGATACTCGCATCCGTTTTCGCAGATCACGTTATGGGTGTTGGCATTTGCATTGTGAACAGCCTTCAAGTTATGTTTCTGCAGGCTGTAAACAGCGTCGGCCGTAAAGGTCTTGGCCAATTCAGCGGCAACGTCGCTCACGATCGCGTCATTGGCATCTGCGATCTTACATTCACCGGCGGCCTGAACTGCGGCGGCATCGGCGCCAATCAGTTTGCCGGTATTATCGGTATAGTAAGCGATTTTTTCGGTTCCGCCTTCCACGAAGGAAACCTTCACGGGGGCGGCTGCGTTTTCGGGAGCCTTATGGGCAAAGTAGATATTGCCTGCGGCATCTACCTTATAGAGCACCTTTTCGGCGGTCTTGTTTGCCATATAAACAGCCTTGTTGTTGCTGAAATCGGCGGTAGCCAGTTTGCCGGCGGCCAATTCAACACCGCCATAAACGGTATCGGCCACGTCGGTATAAACGTTAGTGGCAACAGTGGGAACCGCTGCGGTAGAAGTATGATGATTCTTAATGAGGGGAGCGGACCCGGTATCGTTATTGTAGATCAACGCATTCTTCAGGGTGATACTGTTGGGCTTGGTGGTTCCAACGCGCTGCCAAGCACCGCCCAAAACGGCTTCGATATTAGCGCCCTTATTGTTCCGAAGGATCAAGCCGTCGATGGTAACTTTATTGGCGCTTTCAGAGCCAAGACCCTTATGATTGATCACACCGAATACCAGACCAACACCGTCGTGGTTGCCGTTATCGTTTTCACAGCCTTCGATCAAAATATTTTCTAAGACCATATTTCCGCCTTCGCGAACACGGCCAACCAGCAAGCCGGAACTTTCGGTTTGTTTAACGCTATTCGTATGGGTGAGCTTGGTGTTGCGAATCGTGATATTCCGCATAGTCTGGGTAATGGCCCGGGCTTCGCCCATCACAACGCCTCCCACGTACGTACTCGCCCCGCTTACGATACAGTTTTCAATGATAATATTCTCCAGCAAAGCCTCAGCCTGGTTGCTGCCCCAATATTGACCAACAACCATTGCGCCGGAGCCTCCCACGGTGGTATTACAGTTCTCGAAACGCAGATTTTTAATCGCTTTCTTGGGATACAAGAAGAAGCCTTGAATGTTCGTGGCGTTCCAGTTTTTGATGGTATGGTTCCGGCCGTCGAAGGCGGCAGTCAGATCGTGGATCCGAACGAACTTGGTGACACCGGCCAGATCCAGATCAGCCATCAGATTCAGGGTCTGCTTGCCGGAGAACTTAGCGGGGAAGTTATAAACACCTTCCACAGCGGTGGTCCATTCTTCAGCATCGCCCTGAGAAGCATAGATCAGATCGTCTACGTTATAGATACCAACCTGCAGGTAGGTTTCGTCACCGACAGGAGTAGCTACGGCGGCGATCTCCTCGCCGCAGATCAGGGTAACGGCGGCGCGGTTCATAGTAACGGGAACGACAGATGCAGGAGTAACCTCGAACAGAGGAACAATTTCCTTGATATCTGCATCCAAAGCGGATTGCTCATAGCCTTCGCCGTCGATCTTTGCCTTGATGGCATCCAGCTTAGTCTTAACGGCATCACCGTAGAACTCGGGATGATCCGCATACAGATCAGCCAAAGTATCATAGTCTGCGGTGTTCAAAAGTTTAATATCGGTGCTAAAGGCAGCATTGCCCTTGCCGAAGGTGAAGGTAGTGCCGGAAACGGTACCCACGTTACCTGTAGCAGCCACCAAAGCGTTTGCAGGCAGCTCGGCAACGTTCAACAGCTTCAAAAGGTCAACGGTGTCGCCTTCCTTACCGTATGCGACAAATTCCTTGTTGTTTGCTTTGGTGGCAACAACCTTCATCTGGTAAACGGCGCTATCGGCATCTCCCCAGGTAACGCCGTTGTCGGTTGCCTTCCAATAATAACCCTTTTCCGCATCGGTCAAAGCCCAGGCCTTGGCCATATCGGTAGCATACTGTTCGGAGTTCAGGTACGCAGCCGGGTTGTAGGCTTCATTCGTATATACCGTGTTGGCATAGCCCAAAACGGAATTACCGTATTCAGCAAGGGGAGCATTGGCAAAATGGTGTACGTTATTATACGTAGGAGTCACTGCACCATCATTACCGCCCAAAATCGGTGCCCCGTATGCTTTATCGTTCAGAATCACTGCAGTATCAGTCCAGCAGTTATTGAAGGTCGGAGTACCGTTGGCCCGAGTCAACAGACCACCGTAGTTATTATTGGCGAGAGCGTCTGCCTTGATCGTACCGGTTACGAAACAGTTATTAAAGGTAGCGGTTTGACTACCGTTCAACAGATTTCCGATGAAAGAATAATACAAAGTGCCACTGCCGTATACGTTTTCTATTTCGCCATATGCATTGCGCATTCCCAGATCATTGATCGTCATGTTGCCAACGTAACCAAACAGAGAAATATACATACCGCTGTTGTACTTATAGTTATGAACACGCCAGTGATCGATCACCTTATGATTACCGTTAACCACAAAGCCTTTGGCGACACGGCCGCCAAAGGCGCTCCAGAAGGCATCCACAGCGCATTTGCCGCCTACCTGTGCAAAAGGAAGGGTATCCAGATCGATATCATTTGCAAGGGTAATACCGGTGATGCCGAACTTGGAACCGTTATTGTTACCGGTCAGGGCCATCAGTGCAAACAGGTCGGCAGCATTCTTGATCTGCACGTTCCCCAAAGCAGCCGCAGTTTTAGCTGCTTCGGAAGCATTGTCATCATAATAAGCGTTTCTGTTGTTATACCAAGTCTTATATAGGTCGGACCCACCAAACAGAGATCCACTCATAGCATCGCCCACGTTATCGGTGGTATGAGCCACACGCATAATGGTGGGCTCGGAAGCATTTTCTTTAAAATATGCGATAGCAGGATAACCGGCTTCAGTATCCACGAATTTAACGGTATAGCCGCTGATCTGACCGGTAGTCAGACCGGCACCGTTCAAAGAAGCCGCCAGGACCCTATCAACGCCGGTTGCACCGTCGTCGGTGGTAAAGGTTGCAGACGTGGCCTTATCCGAGCCCACAAGGGTTTTGCCATTCATCTTTTCCTTAGCTTCCTTAAGGGAATAGGTACCATCCTGCTTGCGGTAATAGTTATTTTCACCAAGCTTGCCCATAGAAATGTTTCCAAGGGCACGGAGAAAAACATTGGAAGAGCCCTGGGAATAAGCATCGATATAGTTATCACCGTCTTTGATGTAAACAACTGTTGTGTGCTTACCGTTAATAACGGAGCCGTGAACGAAGTTATTCTTGATTCTATTTTTACCGGTACCGCCGCCCGAATAGCCAATCAAACCACCGGCAGTAACACTGCTGGGATTGATTACGGTACCCAAAAAGGCGCAGTTTTCAATCGTTGTGTAGTCCAGATCCTGCGCAATACCAATCAAACCGCCCACGTCGGAGCCAAGGCCGATAACGGTAGCAGCAGACCAGCAGTTGATCATAGAGCCTTCCTTGTTGGCAGCACCTCTGAACTGACCGAAGAAGCTACCGACTTTATTCAGACCGACGATCAAGCCGCTGGCAATGCCCATATTTTTCAGGGTCGCGCCGGGGTTATTGTCACTATGACCAAAAAGGCCAACGTAATTATCGTTGGGTCTGACGATCAGCAGGTTTTTAATAACAAAGCCGTTACCGTCAAAGGTACCGCCAAAAGCAGCAGCGCCTCTGATGGATACGCCATGAAAGTTTTCCCACTCAAAATCAATATCATTAGCCTGAGTAATGGTATAACCGATGAATTTAAACTGGCCGTTAGCGCGGCAAAGTTCATCCATTTTCTCAAAGCCTGCGCGGTCGGTGATCTTATATTCCTTTACACCGGACACAACGCCGTTCTTGATATCCCTCAGGGCGCTGACGTCTTTCAGGCCGGTTTCGGTAGCCTTTTCATCTGCGCCGTATAAGGTGTAATTCACCGGGGCAGCCGTTGCAGGCACCACAAAGCAAGCCAGCATGCTGATCAGCATGCAGACGGTCAACACTGCGGATAAAACGCGTGTTTTCTTCGTGAACATAGAACTGTTCCTCCTTCAATAAATTGCACTCTTTTGGCTGTGGGTGCTTTTATATGGTTTTATTTTAACACAACCCTAAAAAATTTCATACTATCTTATGTGGCTTTTTTTACACAATTTGTGCATTTTTATCCAAAGAACTGTATCAATTTGTCTATTATACACAATTATCCCATAAGGGGTACCTGATGGCGAACGAAAGGTGTTTTTCATTATAGGGAACCCCTGTGTATCGTTCCACAGATTGCCATTCTCACCGCCCAAAAGCCTTCATATATTGTTAGGAAAGGAGTGTTATTTATGACCAAGATCGTAATTGATGCCGGCCACAACCCCCAGGGGGTCAATGCGGGAGCGGAGGGCAATGGCTACCGGGAGCAGGACCTGGTTTATCCCGTGGCCCAGGAACTGGCCGCCCTGTTGCGGGCTAACGGCAATTTTGAGGTGCGGCTGACCCGTAACACCCCCACGGAGGTGTTGGGTACCTCCAA
>JAZOXD010000021.1:0-1657 GCA_045659565.1 Eubacteriales bacterium
TAGTTATAGACCAGCATATCCTCCAGATCGGCAATACGGCCGGACCAGCCGCGGTAATTGATGCCTTCTTTGTTACCGTTAGCATCCTGGGTGGCATGGGTGACGGAATCGCCGACAAACAGAGCGGTTTTCCCTGCCAGGTTGCTATTACTGTCGATTCCTTCCAACTTTTGGTAGGTCGCCATATCCATCTTGCCACGAACCACCATAAATTTGGGGGTCACCTCTACCTTAAAGGGAACACGGATATAGTTCACACCTTCGGGAACGGTGTAGGTATAGAAAGCGGCGGTTTCATCTACCATATAACTGAAGCCTTTGTTGGGGCCGGCCTGGCCGGAACCCATATGGCGATAGAAGCCGGTGGTATAAGCAAAGTTTTCAACAAAGGTCAGATCAGCCTTGGCAATGGCCTTAACGGAAGCCTTGGAAGCATTGTAGGTATGGCCGAAATAAGCCTGGTCTGCAGTGATGGGACCCAAGGTCAGGGTCTCGCCGGGAGTAACTTCAATATAGTTAGTGGTATTATAGGCAGCATCGGCAACTTCTGCACCGTTGCTGTCTAACCGCATGCCCAGAGAATTGAGCAGATAAGAGTTATTATCGAAATAGTCATAATACTCTTTGGCGGTAAAGGGCTGGTTCTTGGTAACCAGGAAGAATTCGTTGTTGCCTTGATCCTGTTTGTTCAGAACCTGAACCTGACCGTCGGCAGGAGCCTTCCATTGAACGATATACCAAGTGTCGTTTAACTTTTCGTATGCAATAGAAGGGACCGCATCGTTTTTGAGTCCGTTAGCGTTTGTGGCGCCCACTAAAGCGGCTTTGGCGCCCGGTGCTTTCCAATTGATGTGGCTCATATTATAATAAGCCGCACCAAAGCAAAGGATATCACCTTTTTTTACATCGATCCACTCGGTGGCGGTATGGCCGGGGTTGGCTTTTTGGCCGCCCCACCAAGATAAAGTGGTGTCGTTGGAATAAGTAACACCCCAGTTTCTGTTTTCGGGGGTCCACAAATTTACCAACTCGGAAGGTTTTGCGGTGGCAACTTCTGCGCTTGCAACGATACCCGGTGCAATGGGTAACGAAAGCAGCATTGCCAGAACGCAAAGGATTGAAAGTATGCGTTTCATAGGTTTTTCCTCCTAATAAAAGTATTATATCTTTATTTTAATTATTATTAACAAAAAAGTCAATAAACTGTTTATGTTTTTGCAGCACTTTATTTGTCTTGTTTTTAACACTATGTTGTATTTTTTTAAGATTGCAATTTTGGTTTCTTTCCTATATAATAGAATCATCAAGAAAATGAGGTAACAAAAATGAAAGTTGCGGTGATCGGTTCCCGGGAACTTTGGGTGCCGGATTTAGAAAAATATTTGCCGGCAGAAACAACGGAACTGGTGTCCGGCGGCGCCCGGGGCGTGGATACCTGCGCCCGGGAATATGCGGCGGCCCATCATCTGAAAATCACCGAGTTTTTGCCGGAATACGATAAATACGGCCGCCGTGCACCCCTGGTGCGTAACTGTGAAATTATCGGCTATGCCGATCTGGTTTTGGCTTTTTGGAATGGCGAAAGCCATGGCACGGCCTTTGTCATCCGTCGCTGTAAAGAACAGGGCAAACTCCTGAAAGTTTTCATCGCCAAACG
>JAZOXD010000022.1:0-1107 GCA_045659565.1 Eubacteriales bacterium
ATATCAGCTTTAATGTTACCTATCAGGGTCACGGTCCCTATGACGATTTTCGGAATAATTATGAAAAGCAGTATGTCACCGGCGATTATACCGAAGCAACCAAGTATATTCTTAACAACTATCTGGGCAGCGTAGCCAGCAGCAACGCCGCTTTGATGGATTTGGTGGAACATTATCGCAACAGCCCAGAACCGATGCTTCTTTGTGTATTCGGGGATCATAACCCCTGGCTGGGGAATGATAATACGGTTTATAAGGAATTGGGTATCAGCTTTGATATGAACACCGCCGAAGGGCTACAGAATTATTACGAAACGGAATATCTGATCTGGGCCAACGATGCGGCCAAAAAGGCTTTGGGCAAGGAGTTCGTTGGGCAAGGGCCCAAGCTCTCCACCTGCTACCTGATGAATGAGGTCTTTGAGCAATGCGGCTGGAAGGGCCCCGCCTTTATGCAGTTTATGAACGAATTCAAGGCCGAAATGCCGGTGGTCAGCTCCAACGGGGTTTATGGGTTTGGCCAGGATGTGGTACGGCGGGTCCCGGAAAATTACGAGGATCGGCTGAAACTTTTAAAGCAGATGACCTATTATTGGAACACCAACTTTTTATATGAGGATCAGCAATGAAACGGATCATCAGTTTAATGGCAGCTCTTTTGTTGCTTCTTTCTGCCTGCGCCCCCGCCAAAAGTCCCATCAACCGGGAGGAACGGCTTCGCTTTTTTGAATTTGCCGATGCATATCGATTGGATCTGTTGTCGGATTTTGAGGATGGCAAAGTTCCCCAAGTTTTGCAAGGGGAGGGGGCTCCCTTCGTGGAGCTGATCGATTACCGGGAAGAACAAAAGGGCGATCACACCCGGATCATTGCTCGCTATGTGGCCTATAGCTTCCCGGAACTTCAAATGCAGCCGGAGCCCAAAAATCATCCCCATTATGAATGGGCCAAGGATACGGTGGTCAACGGCGAAACGGAAGGTTTCAATGTGGAAGCCGTGGTCGACCTGGTTTTTACCGTGGATGAAGGGCAAACGCCGCAGTTGTTCTCCAAGAAAACGTTAGAATAAAAAATCGCATTGGCGAAAGCCAATGCGATTTTTGCTAT
>JAZOXD010000023.1:0-2537 GCA_045659565.1 Eubacteriales bacterium
GGTTATCCTCGCTGAGATCGCCGGAAACGCCCCGGAAATCATAAACCCGGGCGCCCCGTTCCACCGCCCACTTGATCATTTCAAACTGCAGGAGATAGTTGGGCATCACATTGCGATATTCGTTGGCGGAGGCTCCATAGAGATACCACACCTTGTCCCCATAACCAATAGCCAAGGTGCCGGCGATGGCTTTGCCGTCCAGATAGGCCATATAAAGGCGGGCGTGATCCCCCATGGCATCCATCAACCGGGCAAAATAAGCCTCGGTGCGGACAACAAAGTTATCCCGGGTACCGGTGGTGGTCATAATCCGATGGAAATCGGGCAGGGCTTCTTTGCCGCAAAGCTTGACCTCTACCCCTTTTTTCAGGGCGACCCGGATGTTATAGCGGGTCTTTTGATGGAAGGAGGCCAACAATTCTTCTTCGTTGCGCCCCTCCAGATAAAGGCGGAAGACGAACCGGGGCTGGATACCCTCGAAGTTCTTGGAGCGGTTAGGCTCAGTGAAGCCCAATTCCCGGAAGATGGCAGCGAATTCTTCGTCTTCCTTGGTGACGTCCGGGTCGATCTTCAGGGAGCAGGCGTGGTACTTTTTACCCACCTGACCGGCATCCTCCACCAGTTTTTTGATCATTTCCTTATCATGGATATCACAAACGGGACCGCGGCAGGAATACATAATGGCGGTGCCGGGCACCTTACGAATCAAAAGCCCCATGGCACCGGCGATCTTCCCTTCCTCGTTCCGCTCGATAACAGCCTCGAAGGTCCATTCGGTTTTTAATTTTGCCCATTCGGTGGATTGGGCAAAGTGGCCCTTGGGATGTTCTTTTAAAAAGGCTTCATATTCTTCCACCGCTTGGGGATTTTTTAAATCTAATAATTCCATTTTTTGGCTCCTATATTTTAAAACATACTTTTACAAGTAATAGTATAACATCTTCTTATAAAGATGTAAACCAAAAAACAAAATTCCCTTTACTTTTTTAAGAATTTGGGTTATACTGTTGATAATGAAATTACAAGGAGGAACTGAAAATGGTAAATAAAGATACGATCATTGCGGAAGTATTGGATAAATACCCCGAAACCGCTGAATTTTTCCTGGAGATCGGCATGCATTGCCTGCACTGCCCCTCTGCCAGAGGCGAAAGCATTGAACAGGCTTGCGCCGTTCACGGCCAGGATGCCGATGCTTTGGTGGAAAAGATCAACGCCGCCATCGCTGAATAACCAAACCATATAAAAGGCAAGGTCCGCGGACCTTACCTTTTTTGTTTTCCCCAAGGGATGATTTGCCTCATTTGGGGAAATACTATCCCCGAGGTGAGAAAATGAACAACAAGCAATACAACGATTATCTGAAAAAACGAATCCCCGACTCCCCTATTTTAAAGGATTGCTTTCGGGCATTTTGGGTGGGCGGAGTGATCTGCTGTATCGGCCAGGGGATCAGCAATATTTTAAGCCTTTGGCTCCACAAGGAAGAAGTTGCCCTTTGGTTGCCTGTTATTATGGTATTTTTAGGCGCCTTTTTCACCGCCCTGGGCGTTTACGATAAACTGGGGCAATACGCAGGGGGCGGCTCTATTATCCCCATCACCGGCTTTTCCAATTCCATTACCAGCGCCGCTCTGGAATTCAAGCAGGAAGGCTGGGTTTTAGGCCTTGGGGCTAAAATTTTTACTATCGCCGGGCCTGTGATCGCCTACGGCACAGCAGCGAGTGTTGTGTATGGCATAATCTATTGGATGACGACTTTATTCTAACGCAAAAGGCTTGACCGATACGGTCAAGCCTTTGCTCGTTTTCTATATTGATTAGGTGACATTTTAAGATTTGTTTTAAATATATTTGACATATAATTAACGCTCGAAAAACCGACTTTATATGAAATTTCGGTTATGGATAATTCTGAATTTATGAGCAACTTTAATGCTTGTTCAATCCTTATGTCGTTAATATAGTTAATAGGAGTTCTGTTGGTTGCAGATTTAAATAGTCTGATCAGGTGATTATCGCAAACGTGAATGATAGAACTTAGTTCTGAAAGTTTTATATTCTTATAATAGTTGCTATTTATATATTCGATAGCAGGGGAGATGCGAGAAAGGTGATCCATATTCCCGGGAATGCGATTATAATACTCGCTGAGGTGATAACAGATTTTGATAATTTCCGAATAAATCAGCGGTTTTTTAAAAGCAACTTCTTTATAATAGATATTTACACAATAAATGGAGTTGCTTAAGGATGTATGTATAGGCGAGTTGGGAGAAAATAGATATTCAGAAATATAATCCTTGTTTAAAATCTTTTCAAGAGAAATGTTGAAAACGGAATTATCTGCCAAAGCGCAATTAAAAACAACCCCAACTATTACAGTGTCATCAGAATATGAGATTAATCTGTGTACACAATAAGGCGGAATGAAAATAATGTCATTTGGTTTACATGGAAGCTTAATTGTATCAATATATACATCGGCACAACCCGATAAGATATGTATCAATTCTGCTTCTTTGTGATAGTGAGGG
>JAZOXD010000024.1:0-1436 GCA_045659565.1 Eubacteriales bacterium
TATAGGGCTCGCTTGCATCCCGGGCCTCAAACAGTTTGATCATCTCGGCATACAGCTTATCGTCGGTCACCTGCCAGGGCTCGGGGCCCAGTTCTTCGTAATAATTCTCGATATAATAATAATTTTCCAGCCCAATATAGCGGTTGATGTTCAGTCGGTTATAAAACCAATCATAAGAAGGATGGGAACCTTCCGTTGCATAGCCCTGATCCCGCAGGTAACGAAGGTAGGAATTGGTATTGCGTTTGAAATCTGCCAACTGATAGGAGCCGGTCATCACCGAGCGTTCGGAGTTTACCGTTCCACCGGCAAAGATATTGGTGAAAAGAATGCCGGTATAGCTTTCCTTTTGCAGGGCGTGGTAGCTATCATAAACCGACCAATCGATGCCCGCCGCATCGGTGATGCGGGTGAGATCCGTGTTGGCCTCCCGCATGATGAACATCATATTGATTTTTTGCTCCTCGGGGATCTTCTCCTCCGTATAGCCTGCCAGCAATTCCTTCAGTTGCTCCTCCTCGTAGCCCTCCGGCGGGTTGGGGATCAGATCGTTGGCGCTTTGCAGGAAGGGATAAAGGAAGCCGTGGTCCACATAATAATCCGTGGGTGCCCAAAGGCCGGTGCCCGGAACAGCGGTCTTTTTATAAAGAGCCTGATCCATACACAAAAGAACGGAGCCTACCAGTCCGGCAAGGCTCAAAACCAGCCCGATAGAGCGCCAACGGAACTTGATCCGCCCCCGCACCAAAAAGGCCAGAAACACCGTTCCCGCCGCTACCAGAGCCAGGCTGATCCAGACGATAGGCCGGGGGGTCATATCGTAATTTTCGGATCCGGCGATGCTCAGGCCTAAAATAATATTTTCAAAATCCGCAAAGATAAAGGGGTCGCCCCGAAACAGAATCTTATAATAGTTGCCGTAAGAGGCGGCAAGGCCCAGAACGGCGGTGCTCAAAAAGGCGATCCAGCCTCGACCGATGATGAAATAAAAGAGGGCCATCAACGCTGTGATCGGCATCAGATTCAAAAGCACCATCAGAGGGCGTTTAAAATAGGAACCGAAGGTAACGATGCCCTCGGGAGCGGCGCCCACCAGCAAAACGGTCAGCCCCAGGCCGATGGAGGCCAGCAGCAGCCAAAGGCCGTTCCACGCCCTATAGCCGATTTTTTGTTTTACGGTGAGATTTTCCGTTGTTTTTTGAAATAAGAATTTCATTTTATGTCCTTTTATTTGCAAAATTTTTCGATGTAAAGATCAATGGCATCGGAGATCACGCGAACGGCCTCTGCCCTGCCCTGCACCTCGTCCACGGCGGTAGTCTTTTTCTCTAAGTTCTTATAGACCGAGAAGAAATGGCGCATTTCTTCAAAGATATGGGCGGGCAGCTGATCGATATCCGTATACATATTATAGTTGGGGTCCCCAAAGGGGATGG
>JAZOXD010000025.1:0-7437 GCA_045659565.1 Eubacteriales bacterium
AGAACATAGAAACTATGGCCGGGGGTGCTTCGTGAGCGCCTAACCGATGAACATTGCCGGGGTTTGCAATGGAAAACCGCAAAAGATCCTGATGCTCGTCCACTGCCTTGATGATGGCGGCCAGAAATAGCAAAAACTGTGTATTTTCCTGGGGGGAATCACCCGGATCCAGTAGGTTGATGCCGGTATTGGTCGATACAGACCAGTTATTATGCTTGCCGCTACCGTTTACCCCTTTGAAGGGCTTTTCGTGCAACAGGCAGGCCATTCCATGACGGGCAGCCACTTTTTTCATCAGTTCCATGGTCAACTGATTGTGATCGGCGGCCATATTGGTCTTGCCGAAAATAGGTGCTAACTCATGTTGGGCAGGGGCAGCTTCGTTATGCTCTGTTTTGGCATAGATGCCCAGCTTCCACAGTTCATCGTCCAATTCTTTCATAAAGGCCATCACGCGCGGTTTTAAGGTGCCGAAATAATGGTCATCCATTTCTTGGCCTTTGGGAGGTTTGGCACCGAAAAGAGTGCGTCCGCAAAGAACCAGATCCTTCCGCTTGCGGTAAACTTCCTCGTCAATCAGGAAGTATTCTTGTTCGGGACCAACAGTGGTTACAGTCTTGGTCACATCCTCGTTCCCAAAAAGTTTCAGGATCCGCATTGCCTGTCTGTTCAAGGCTTCGTCGGAGCGCAAAAGAGGTGTTTTTGTGTCCAAGGCTTCTCCGCCGTAAGAATAGAATACCGTGGGGATGCAGAGGGTATGATCTTTAATGAAGGCATAAGAGGTGGGGTCCCAAGCGGTATACCCACGGGCCTCAAAGGTGGCGCGCAGACCGCCGGAGGGGAAGGAAGAGGCGTCAGGTTCCCCTTTGATCAACTCTTTGCCGGAAAATTCAAGTAATACGCCATCGGTTTTAGAGGGAGTGATAAAACTATCATGTTTTTCAGCGGTAATGCCGGTCATTGGTTGGAACCAATGGGTAAAATGAGTGGCTCCCCGTTCCAGGGCCCAATCTTTCATGGCGGCAGCAACCGTGCCGGCAATGGTCTTGTCCAGACTCTTGCCGTTTTCGATGGTTTTCTTTAAGGCCAGATAAGTTTCTTCCGGCAGATACTTTTTCATGGCAGTATCGTTGAAGACCATCGAGCCGAATAAAGCGGGAATATTTTTAGCGATCATATCACATTGATCCTCCTCTAATAACTGAAGGCACCGTGAGGTTTTACTACACACAGTGCCCGTGTAAAATTATAAAAGGTTATAGTTAAAATGTCAATATATAAAATAACCAATAAGAAACGAATTGCACAAAGGAGTTTATATAAATTTGAAGAAAGTTAAAAGGAAATTCGTATTTTGTTCATCCCAATATTAAGCGATATGTCAAGATCCTGCTGTGTTTTGTGGTCTGTTGGTTAGAAAAGAGGGAATGTGGTATCTTTGTTGATTTATTGCACAATTATAGCGTCTTTTTTTATTGGATTTTTTGTGGAATTAATTTGAAAAAACTATTGAAATCGGTAAAAACCTATGCTATAATCATAAGGCTGTGAAAATACACACATTGGGTTCCTGCCTCCATGTTCCGCAAGGTTGGGGGGATCAGCGAGGCCCAATGGAGGTAAAAAACAAAAGGAGGAAATTAACATGTCCGTTATTTCTATGAAACAGCTGTTAGAGGCCGGCGTACATTTCGGCCACCAAACCAGAAGATGGAACCCCAAAATGGCAGAGTACATCTTCACCGAGAGAAATGGTATCTATATCATTGACCTGCAGAAGACCGTGAAGAAGGTTGAAGAAGCCTATAACTTCATGCGTGACATCGCTGCTGAAGGCGGCGAAGTTCTGTTCGTTGGTACCAAAAAGCAAGCTCAGGATTCCATCAAGGAAGAAGCCCAGAGAGTTGGTCAGTACTATGTATCTGTTCGTTGGCCCGGCGGTATGCTCACCAACTTCCAGACCATTCGTAAGTCCATCAACCGTCTGAACCAGTTGGAAAAGATGGCTGAAGATGGCACCTTCGATCTGTTGCCCAAGAAGGAAGTTCTGAAGCTGCGTCATGAGATGGAAATTCTCGAAAAGAACTATGGCGGTATCAAAGAGATGAAGAAGGCTCCTGCCGCTCTGTTTGTTGTAGATCCCAAAAAGGAACACATTGCAATCTCCGAAGCTAAGAAACTGGGTATCCCCGTTGTTGCTATCGTAGATACCAACTGCGATCCCGATGAAGTTGATTATCCCATCCCCGGCAACGATGATGCTATCCGTGCCGTTAAACTGATTGCCGAAACCATGGCTAACGCTATTCTGGAAGGCAAGCAGGGCGAACAGCTGGCTGAAGCCGCTGAAGCCACTGAAGAAGTTGCTGAATAATCAATATTTATTAGGAGGATAAAACCTATGAACTTTACTGCAAAAGACGTAGCCGCTCTGCGTGAAACCACCGGTTGCGGTATGATGGATTGTAAAAAGGCTTTGACCGAAGCTGACGGTAATGTTGAAAAGGCAATTGAGCTTCTGCGCGAAAAGGGCCTTGCTGCTCAGGCAAAGAAAGCCAGCCGTATTGCTTCCGAAGGTATGGTTGATACCTATATCACCGATGGTCTCGGTGTTATCATCGAAGTAAACAGCGAAACCGACTTCGTTGCTAAGAACGCTGAATTCCAGGCTTTGGTTAAGGGCGCTGCCAAGGCAGTTGCTGATTATAACCCCGCCGATGTTGAAGCTTTGAAGGCTTGCAAATTCGAAGATACCGAATACACTGTTGAAGATATCCTTCGTGAAAAGATCCTGAAGATCGGCGAAAATATGAACATCCGCCGTTTCGAGCGCCTGGAAGGTAGCTGTGTAAGCTATGTTCACGGTGGCGGTAGCGAAGCTGCTATTTTGCTGTGCGATGTTGCTGATGCTGCAAACGCTGCTTATCAGGAAGCTGCTCGTAACGTATGTATGCAGATCGTTGCTATGCATCCCGCATATCTTTGCCCCGATGAAGTTCCCGCAGAAGTAATCGAGAACGAAAAGGCTATTCTGTTGGCTCAGATCAAGAATGATCCCAAGAATGCCAACAAGCCCGATGCTATTCTGGAAAAGATGATCGGTGGTAAGATCAATAAGTATTATACCGAAAACTGCTTACTGAATCAGGCTTATGTTAAGGATGATAAGGTAAGCGTTGGCGAATATCTGAAGCAGGTTTCCAAGGAAGTTGGCTTCGATATCACCGTAAAGACCTTCGTAAGCTATGTTAAGGGCGAAGGTATGGAAAAGAGAGTTGACGATTTCGCTGCCGAAGTCGCCAACATGAGCAAATAATTATTTTCTCATCCGAAGCGACCCCGGAACCTCCGGGGTCGCTTTGAAGAATTTTAAGGAGAACGAAAAATGGCCGAAAAAATCGTTTCTTTGACTTTGGAAGGTAAAGCAAAGCTGGAAAAAGAACTGGTTGAGCTGAAAACCACCAAACGTGAAGAGATTGCTGAAAAAATCAAAGTAGCCCGCTCTTATGGCGACCTTTCCGAAAACAGCGAATATGATGAAGCCAAAAATGAACAGGCTATTGTGGAATCCAGAATCGCAACTTTGGAAGCCACTTTGAAAAATGCCATCATTGTTGAAGATGAAGGCGCTCATAAAATTGATGAAGACCGGATCCGCCTGGGTAACAAGGTTGTGGTCCTGGATGTTGAGATGGAAGAGGAACTGGAATATGAGATCGTCAGCTCCATCGAAGCAGATCCGATGAATGGCAAAATTTCTGATGATAGCCCCCTGGGTAAAGCTATTTTGGGCCACAAGGCCGGGGATGAGATCGAAGTAGAAGCCCCGATCGGAACCTTGACATACAAAGTTTTAAACGTAGAAAAGTAATCAAGGAAATCCACGAAGGGTCTTAATGAACTTTCGTGGATTTTTTGGTATGGAGGTATATAAAATGGAAAATATGGTTAATGAAGAACTTTCTTTAAGCGAACTTCTTCAGATCCGCCGTGACAAGCTTTCAGAATTGCAAGCCGCAGGCAAGGATCCTTTTGTTGTAACCAAATATGAGGTAACCCACCATAGCGAAGAGATCAAAGCCGATTTCGAAACCTTCGAAGAGAAACCGGTTTCCGTTGCCGGCCGTTTGATGAGCAAGCGCGGAATGGGAAAAGTTGTTTTTGCCGATCTCCAAGATGGGGAAGGGCGTATCCAGTTGTTCGTTAAGATTGATGAAGTGGGCGAAGAAGCTTTAGCCGCTTTTAAGAAATACGATATCGGTGATATTGTTGGCGTTCAAGGCGTTGTGTTCCGCACTCGGATGGGCGAGATCTCTATCCGTGCGAAAGAAATTACTCTGCTTTCCAAATCTTTGCGTCCTCTGCCTGAAAAATTCCACGGTTTGAAGGATCAGGATCTCCGCTATCGCCAACGCTATGTGGATATGATGGTTAATCCCGAAGTGAAGCGCAACTTTGTGATCCGCTCCAAGTTCATTCAGTATGTTCGTAAGTATCTGGATAATATGAACTATATCGAGGTTGAAACCCCTGTTCTCAATACCATTGCCGGTGGTGCTGCTGCCCGTCCCTTTATTACCCACCATAACACCTTGGATATCGATATGTATATGCGTATTGCAACCGAGTTGCCCTTGAAGCGCTTGATTGTAGGCGGAATGGAACGTGTATACGAAATTGGACGTATTTTCCGTAACGAAGGGATGGATCCCAAGCATAATCCTGAGTTCACAACGGTTGAATTGTATCAATCCTACGCTGATTTCCACGATATGATGGATATTGCCGAAGGCTTAACCTCCGGTGCTGCACAAGAAATTTTGGGCACTTATGAAGTGGAATGGATGGGGGAGAAGATCGATCTTACTCCCGGCTGGCGTCGTCTGACGATGGTTGATGCCGTTAAAGAATATGTGGGGATCGACTTTGGTGCCATCACCGATGATGCAGAAGCAGTTGCTGCCGCTAAGGCTGCCGGTGTTGAACTGGCTGATGCCGCTGAAAAGACTTGGGGCAACGCCCTTTATGCTTGCTTCGATCAGAAGGTAGAAGAGCACCTGATCCAGCCCACCTTTATCACTATGTATCCCGTGGAGGTTTCTCCTCTTACTAAGCGTTCACCCGAGGATCCTCGCCTGACCGAGCGTTTCGAACTGTTTGTTTGCCATAGCGAACTGGCAAATGCCTATTCCGAATTGAACGATCCTATTGATCAGCGCGATCGCTTCCAGAAACAGGTTGAACAACGCGAACGTGGTGACGACGAAACCGAGATGATGGATGAAGATTTCCTCAACGCTATGGAATATGGTATGCCTCCCACAGGTGGCATGGGTATGGGTATGGATCGCTGTGTGATGATGCTCACAGGCACCGATACCATCCGCGACGTAATCCTTTTCCCCACGATGAAACCCTTGAGCGAATAATATTTATTTCCCCGATTTCTTGAAATCGGGGATTTTTTATTTACAAAAAACAATAATATCAGTAAAAACTTATTGATTTATCTATGAGTTTCTGATATAATGTTATTTGGTAAAATTTGTGTAAAAATCAGAGAGGTGTAAAAAATGAGTTTTCTGTTAGACGGCATTACTGCCATTACATGGCAGCAGTGTGTGATGTATGCAGTTGGTGTTCTTTTGATCTTTTTGGCCATCAAAAAGAACTATGAGCCTTCCTTGCTGCTCCCGATGGGCTTTGGTGCTATTCTTGTCAATCTGCCCGCATCCGGTGTTTTAACCCAAGAATTGGGCGGTGGTCTTAAGGCAACCGGTATCATCGAATGGCTTTTTGATGTTGGTATTGAAGCGTCCGAGGCAATGCCTTTGCTTTTGTTCATTGGTATTGGTGCTATGATCGATTTCGGACCCTTGCTTTCTAATCCTAAAATGTTTTTGTTCGGTGCTGCTGCACAGTTCGGTATTTTCTTTGTTGTAATCGTGGCTGTTTTGCTCGGTTTCGAATTGAAGGATGCTGCTTCTATTGGTATGATCGGCGCTGCCGATGGTCCCACCTCTATTTTGGTATCTCAGATTTTGGAATCCAGTTATAAAGGTCCCATCGCTGTGGCTGCTTATTCCTATATGGCATTGGTTCCCATTATTCAGCCTCTTGCCATCAAGGCGGTTACTACCAAAAAAGAACGTCAAATTAAAATGCCCTATACCCCCGGCAACGTTTCTAAGGGCTTGAGAATTGCATTCCCCATTATCGTATCTGTGATTGCCGGTTTGATCGCTCCTACTTCTGTTTCTTTGGTTGGTTTCCTGATGTTTGGTAATCTGCTGCGTGAGTGTGGTGTGTTGAATTCCTTGAGCGATGCTGCACAGAATATGTTGGCTAATCTGATTACTCTGCTTTTGGGTATTACCATTTCTTTCAGCATGAGAGCTGAAGAATTCATTAAGCTCGAAACCCTGATCATCATGGTTTTGGGTCTGGTTGCCTTTATCTTCGATTCCATCGCCGGCGTTTTCTTTGCAAAACTTCTGAACATCTTCAGCAAGAAGAAAGTGAATCCGATGGTTGGTGCTGCCGGTATTTCTGCCTTCCCCATGTCTGCCCGTGTGATTCAAAAATTGGGCCTTGAAGCTGATGATCAGAATCACTTGTTGATGCATGCTGTTGGTGCTAATGTTTCCGGTCAGATCGCTTCTGTTTTGGCTGGCGGTATGATTCTGAATCTGATTCCCCAGCTGTTGGGTTAAGGAGGATATAGCAATGAAATTTGAAATGACCGATTTGGTAAATTCCTTTGTAGTAATGGGCCAGGGGATGCTGGGCATCTTTGTTGGCATGGCTGTAATTGCCTTGGTTGTGTTCTTTATCGCTAAGTTTACTAAATAATCAGGTGTTAAAAAATGTCTATTGAACGTGTAAAAGCATATTTTGCTGAATTTGGGATGGATGACCGCATACAGGAATTCGAAGTTTCCAGTGCTACTGTTGAACTTGCGGCCCAAGCTTTAGATTGTGCCCCGGGTAAGATCGCTAAAACCCTCTCTTTTTGGGTTAAAGAGGAGCCGGTCCTGATTGTTGCCGCCGGGGATGCTCGGATCGATAATCCGAAATATAAGGCCCAATTCGGTACTAAGGCTAAAATGATGCAATATGCTGAAGCGGCTGAGAAAATCGGACATGCTGTCGGTGGGGTTTGTCCCTTTGCTGTAAACGATGGTGTATCGGTTTATCTGGATGTTTCCTTAAAAGAACACGATACGGTCTTTCCTGCTTGTGGGAGTAGCAACAGTGCTATTGAACTAACCATTGAGGAATTAGAACGGTATGCAAAACCCATTGGGTGGATAGACGTATGTAAAAAGTAAAAATAAAGGCTGAACGTTTCCGTTCAGCCTTTATTGTAATCAAAAACGGGTATGCTGAAGCATACCCGTTTTATAATGTTTGTTTTTAGAATAAGCCGGTAATCTT
>JAZOXD010000026.1:0-7056 GCA_045659565.1 Eubacteriales bacterium
TTTTGAATATTACATGATAATGATTTACATACAGTAGTATCAGTATTTGAAGATTTTGAGCCTGTACATTTACTAAAATAGTGGTTAGACCCGACAGATTTGATTTTGGGGCGGTATATTATTTTAATGATTTTCTTCAAAAGACAAACTTAAAATCTTAGATGTCATGCAGAAAAATCCCTAAGAACCATATGAGGATTGAGGATTAAAAAATGGTTTATGTATTATTAGCCAACGGATTTGAAGAGGTGGAGACCCTGGCACCGGTGGATCTTTTGCGCCGGGCGGGCACCCAAGTTCAAACCCTTTCCATCGAAGAAACCAAAACGGTAACCGGCGCCCGGCTGGTACCGGTGGTAGCCGACGGAATGCTGGCAGATTTGGATTTTGAGCAAATGGAAATGCTGATCCTGCCCGGCGGATATCCCGGCTATGAAAATTTAGGCAAAAACGAAGCCGTTTGCGCCCTGTTGAAAAAAACCTTTGCCGCCGGCAAGGAGGTTGCCGCCATCTGTGGCGCACCGGTGGTGCCCGGCCGGTTGGGGCTTTTAAAAGACTATAAAGCCACCTGCTATCCCGGGATGGAAAATGAACTGGATTGCGCAGAATTCAGCACCGAAAAGGTGGTTTGCGACCGCAATCTCATTACCTCTCGCGGGGCGGGCACCGCATTGGATTTCGCCCTGGCGTTGGTGGCAAAGCTGGTTTCTGCCGAAAAGGCGGAAGAGCTCCGGAAGGGGATCGTTTACGGATGAGCAGCCGGAAGAACATTTCAAAAAACATCTCCGGGCTACTGCTGATTGTGCTTTGCCTGCTATTGGGGCTGAGCCTTTGTAAGCAATGGCTGCCCAAACTGGATGCCGGGCTGACGGTTCTGATCTATATCGTGATCTATCTGATTCCCATTCTGATCTACTGCAAGCGGAACGGCTACAAGGTGGGCGCCGCCCTGCGGTTGAAGGGGATTTCGCCCAAATACTGGGTATTCACCGTTTTGTTCGGCCTTTCGGTCTGTCTGCTCTGCACCCTGATCAACATCGGCACCGGCGCCTTGTTCCGCTCGGTGTTCCACATCACCTTTGAAAACAGCATTGTGGATTTCAGCAGTACCAATCCCCTCACCCTGGTGCTGATCTCAGTATTGCTGCCGGCCTTTTCGGAGGAATTGTTGCTCCGGGGGATCGTGCAGAACGAATATGAAAAATACGGCGTGACCATCGGGGTGTTGCTTACCTCCCTGATCTTTGCCCTGTTCCACACCAACCCCAGCCATATGATCTCCCTGTTCGTGGCGGGAGTTTGCTATGGGGTGATGACCCTTTTATTCCGCAGCATCTGGCCCGCAGTGATCGGCCACGCCATCAACAACGGCGTGGCGGTGTTCTTAGCCACCAACCAATCCTTTATGCGTTATATTCTGCAGGACAAGCTGTTCCTGATCATTGGGATCATCGCCTGCTTCCTGCTGTTGATCTTCACCTTAAAAATGCTGGAGACCGCCATCAGCGATCAGCTGGGCAAAAGCCGCACCCTCAAGCGGAGCACCCGCTCACTGGCCTATGGCGAGCCCCTGGCCAGCCCCTGGATCTGGCTTTTTGCCGCCCTTTGCGTCGGCAAAATGGTCTATAACGGATTTTTTTAAGGGAGGAATGTTGGGGTGCTGCCCCAAACCCCGCCCAAGAAACTTTTTGAAAAAAAGTTTCTTAAGAATCTTCAAAAACTTTCAAAGGAAAAAGCCTCGCAGTAGCATCAGACTACTGCGAGGCTTTTATTATCTGCGAATTTCCAGCGGGAGGGTCAAGTTCATTTTCGTATGGCGGCCGGGGGCGGCAGTTTCGGTAAAATCCGCATAAAAACCCATACGGTATGTACCGGGCTTTTGCGCCTTGAGCGCATCGCCACAGTCCCAAGAACGTTCATAGGATTGATCGGCAGAAAAGGTAAAAAAGGTTTGTTCATCCAAAACCACAACAGGTTCCAGCGGCTCGCCCTTTTCATCGCAAAGATAAAAGCCACCCAAGGTATGGGCGCCCGTCACCTCCACCGAGGGCTGATCGCCGATATACTCGATGGCTAAGGTCACCCGGGCGGAATCCAGTTCCTTTTTACGAAAAGCGTTGGCGGAGGAGGTGACCGTTAAACGGTAGTCATTTTGGATGGTCTGGGCCTTGCCCGGCTTCGCCGGCAAGGGCCGGGAACAGGCCGCCAATTGCAACAGCAGCGCTGCCAGTATCAAAAGTATCCCGATTTTAGCAAAGGGTTTACTGCGGGTCATATAATCCCCTCCTTCTATTTTGAATACGAATCAAACGGGAAAATTGTTGCAACGAGTTTATCTTTTATCGGCCGTAGAGAAAATTGAGTTTGGCATAAGGAGCGGGGTCAAATTGGTTCAGGGCATCGTTCACCAAGCGGAAGCTCCAGTTGCCGGCGGCCACCCCGGGGCGGTTCATTTTCGTATCGCCGCCATAGCCCAAAAGGTCCTGGATGGGTGCCACCACCAGGCCCGCGTTGGAGGCCCAGAGGGTGCGGAGCACGGCGAAAATTGCCGGATTTTGGGCGCCGCCGTCCCGCCAGTTTTCGCCGGTATAGCCGCAATAGTCCAAGCATTCCTGCCGCTCTTCGGGGGTTAGTTCCCAAAGATAGGCCAGGAGGGTATTATTATCGTGGGTGCCGGAATAGGCCACGGTTTTTTCTGTATAGCGATAGGGCAAGTGCATCCCCTGATCCTGGGCGGGGAAAGCAAACTGCAGCACCCGCATATGGGGCAGGCCGCTTTGCTCCAGCAGGTCTTCCAGTGATTGATCCCGCACGCCCAGATCCTCGGCAATCACCGCAGCAGGATCGATCTCTTTGAAAACGCGGTCGAAAAGCTTCATACCCGGGCCGGGCTCCCAGCAGCCGTTCAGGGCGGTTTCTTCCTCGGCATCCACCGCCCAATAGGCGGCAAAGCCCCGGAAATGATCGATCCGTACCCGATCGTACATCCGGGTAGCGTGCTTCAGCCGGGCGATCCACCAGCGATAATCCTCTTTTTCCATTTCGCTCCAACGATACAAAGGATTACCCCACCGTTGGCCGGTGGCGCTGAAGAAATCCGGGGGCACGCCCGCCACCCGAATCGGATAGCCCGCTTCATTCAGTTCAAACAGATGGCGGTTGAGCCAAACATCCGCTCCATCGTCGGACACATAGATGGGCATATCCCCAATGATGGCGATTCCTTTAGAGCGGGCATAGGAATGCAATTCCTCCCATTGAGCAAAGAATTCATACTGCAAAAAGACCAGTTCCCGGATCCGTGCCCCAAGGCGGGTTTCCGCTTCCTTCAAGGCGGCGGGGTCCCGATCTCTTAAAGGTGCGGGCCAGGTTTGCCAATTGCCCTCTTGCTCCTCCATCAAGGCGGCAAAAAGAGCAAAATCCTTTACCCAGCCTTGTGCTTCGGCCCATTGGTCGATGGCCTGTTGCTGTTCCTCATTGCAGCGGTGGGCGGCCTTAGCCAGCAAGGCCAGTCTTGGCTTTCGCAGGGCTTTAAAATCCACAAAACCGGGATTTTCCAGCCGGCAAGCGTTCAGCTCCGCTCCGGTAATCAGCCCCTTTTCATAAAGTTTAGAGGGATCAATAAACAAGGGATTGCCGGCAAAAGCGCTGGTGCTTTTATAAGGGGAATTATATTCATCGGTAATGGAAAAGGGCAGCACCTGCCAGGCCTTAAAGCCCCCGGCCGCCAGCCGATCCACAAAATCTTTGGCCTCCTGCCCGAACACGCCGATCCCATAGGGACCGGGCAGAGAGGAAATATGCAATAATACGCCGCTTTCGCGTTGGTTCATGTTCAAAATCTTCCTGTTCTTCATATTTTATAACTTATTATACCGTTTTTTTGGTCTGCAATCAATCATCCCCGATAAAAAACCTATTTTGGGCACAAAGTGTTAAATAAATACAACATAAAGTTATCCAAGTATCAAGAAATTGATGATATAATACTATCGTATAAAAATAATTTCAAAGGTTTCTGCCCCTTGGGGCAAAGGAGGGCCTACATATGAAAAATAAATTTTTGAAACTGATCGCTTTGATTTCTCTGTTGGTTATGGTTGCCACCATGATGGCTTCCTGTGTAACCGGCAGCACCTATGCCGACGAAGCCGGCAAGGGTAGTCTTTCTGTTTCTTCCAAGGACGAAGTCATCGATGTTCCCTACACCGGCAAGCCCAAGATCACCATCGTTCAGGAATACAGATAAGTTTTCGTTGTTTGTTATTGGCGTTGTGCCCTTTTTGCGGCACAACGCCATTTTTTTATATTATATGTTGCTAATTTATGATAAATATAGTAAAATAGATAATAGTTTATCGATTCAGGAGGAACGCCATGATCAAACTTGAGCCTGCCGTTCGGCAGGAGACCCGCTATATTGCTTTATGGGTAGTCATTTTCAGTTTGCTGCTGCAGGCTGTTTTTCTACTGATGGGCCGGTGGAACTATACCGTTCTTTTGGGGAACCTTTTAAGCGCCCTTGCCGCCATCGGTAATTTCCTTCTGATGGGGATCACGGTGCAAAAAGCAGTTACCCGGGAAGAAAAGGAAGCCAAAAACCTGATCAAAGCCTCTCAGGGACTACGAATGGTTGGGCTTTTGGCGGTGGCCGCCATTGGCCTGGCATTGCCGGCTGTTTTTCAGATCTGGGCGGTGCTGATCCCCCTGCTCTTCCCCCGGCTGGCCATTGCCATCCGCCCCTTATTTATTAAAAAGGAGGAATCCGAATGAAAGAAAAATGCCGCCTTTCGGCGGTGGATATCTTACTGCTGATCGGGGCGATCCTGCCCATCATTGGCTGTATTCTTTTGCAGATCTTATTGAAGCCGGCCGGCGAGGGCATTTCCATTTCCGGCGCTTATATTTATTTCACAATTCCCATGCCGATCCAACCCCTGCCCATCACCGAAAGCCAGGTGAATTCTTTGGCGGTGATCCTCACCATCTTGTTCCTTTGCCTGTTTTTAACCCGAAAGTTAAGCGTTCGGAATCCCTCAGCCCGGCAACATCTGGCCGAATGGCTGGTGGAGCAGGCAGATAAGCTGGTGGGAGGGAATATGGATCCTTATTTCAAAGATTTTGGGCCCTTTATCGCCGCAATCATCGGCCTTTCGGCCTTTTCCAGCCTACTTTCCTTACTGGGGCTTTATCCCCCCACCTCCGATGTGAACATCGTTGGCGGTTGGGCGATTTTGGTTTTCATCCTGATCACCTATTATAAATGCAAGGCCGGGCCGGTGGAATATGTGAAGAGTTTTGCCAGCCCCGTTGCCATGGCGCCCCTGAATATTATCAGCGAGATTGCCACCCCCATTTCCATGGCCTTCCGTCATTACGGAAATGTGCTTTCGGGCTCTGTGATCTCGGTTTTGATCGCCGCAGGGCTTGGGGGGCTTTCCAATATCATTCTGGGCTGGCTGCCCGGTATTTTAGGAGAATTCCCCCTGCTGCGGATCGGCTTGCCTGCCATTTTATCCATCTATTTTGATGTGTTCAGTGGCTGCCTGCAGGCCTATATCTTCGCAATGCTCACCATGATGTATATTTCCGGCGGCTTCCCGGCCGATGAATTCGAGAAGCGTCGGTTAAAAAAGATGAATAAACAAAAAGTTGGAGGACAGTAAACATGTTAGAAATCGCAATTGGTATCATTTTAGGTTGTTGTGCATTGGGTGCCGGCGCAGCTATGATCGCCGGTATCGGCCCCGGTATCGGTGAAGGTAACGCTGTTGCTAAGGCCTGCGAGGCCATCGGCCGCCAGCCCGAATGCAAGGGCTCTGTGACCAGCACCATGCTGATGGGCTGTGCTATTGCTGAAACCACCGGTCTTTATGCACTGGTTATCGCCATTCTGCTGATCTTTGTTGCACCCAATATCTTCGTTGATATCCTGATGAAGACCATCGGTAAATAAGAGGACTCATTATGCAAACGTTAGATGTTATTTCGGTTAATATCTGGCACATCCTGATCTCCCTTTGCAATCTGCTGATCTTATTTCTTATCATCAAGAAATTTCTTTATAAGCCGGTGAAAAAGACCATGGAAAAGCGCCGGGCCGAGATCAGCGCTCAATATGAGGCCGCCGAAAAGGCAGAAGCAGAGGCTCTGGCCGATAAAGCCCATTGGGAGCAAAAGGCCAAAGAGGCCGACCAAGAGGCCGCCGAGCTGGTGAAGGAGGCTGCCGCCACCGCCGAACAGCGGGGCGCACGGCTGATGGAGGATGCCCGCCAAAAGGCGGAAGGGATTATTAGCCGAGCCGAGGCGGAGGCCGCCCGGGAGCGCAAAAACGCCGAAGCGGAGATGCGCCGGGAGATCGCCGAGGTTTCTACCCAATTGGCCGAAAAAATGCTGGATCGGGAAATTTCCGCCGACGACCACCGCCGGCTGATCGATTCCTTCCTGGATGAAATAGGTGAAACCGATGAATCAGCAAACTAAAAACTATAGCGAGGCGCTTTTTATGCTGGCCAAGGAGCAGGGTAAGGAGGCGGAATACGCCCAAGGCCTGGAGCTTCTTAGTGGCCTTTTAGAGGAGTACCCCGATTATGCGGAATTGCTTTCCGCCCCCAATCTGCCCCTACAGGAGCGGCTGGCTCTGGGGCGCGAGGCCTTTGGCGATGCGGAGTATGTCTTCTGCGTAACGATTACCTCGAATCTTTCCGGAAGCTATAACGCAGCAATGATCGCCAAGAACGACTATGAAGCTGCGCATCCCGACCGCCATGTATACGTAATCGATACGCTTTCTACCGGTCCGGAGATGGTGCTGCTGGTGGAAAAGATTCGCGAACTGATTGAAGCCGGCGAAGAATACGAAAGCATCTGCGCCAGGATTCGCGAATACCAGAACCACACGCGCCTGATCTTCTCGCTGGAATCACTGAAGAACCTGGCGCGCAACGGACGCGTGAAGCCTGCCGTAGCAGCCATCGCAGGTCTGATCGGCATCCGCCTGATCGGCAAGGCCAGCGACGAGGGCACGCTGGAGCCTACCAACAAGTGCCGCGGTGA
>JAZOXD010000027.1:0-1539 GCA_045659565.1 Eubacteriales bacterium
ACGTTGGTGAAGATGGTGTTCTTCATGGTAGAAGCCAAAGCGTTGGGGTTGCTCTTTACATTGGTACCGGGAGCCACGCCAAAGAAACCGTTTTCGGGGTTCATGGCATACAGACGGCCATCGGCGCCAACACGCAGCCAGGAGATATCATCGCCCACGCACCAAACCTTATAGCCCTTATTGGCATAGATTTCGGGGGGGATCAGCATAGCCAGATTGGTCTTACCGCAAGCAGAGGGGAAAGCGGCACAGATATAGCGTACTTCACCTTCGGGATTCTCAACACCCAGGATCAGCATATGCTCAGCCATCCAGCCTTCGTTCTTGCCCAGATAGGAAGCGATCCGCAGAGCGAAGCACTTTTTACCCAGCAGAACGTTTCCGCCGTAACCGGAGTTTACGGACATAATGGTGTTATCCTCGGGGAAATGCATAATATATTTCTTTTCGGCATCCATCTGGGCTCTGGAATGCAGGCCCTTAACCCATTCGCCATCGCCCAAAGCTTCCAGAACCTTGGCACCGATGCGGGTCATAATATGCATATTCAGCACAACGTAGATGCTATCGGTCAACTCGATACCGATCTTGGAGAAGGGAGAGCCAACAACGCCCATGCTGTAAGGAATAACATACATGGTTCTGCCCTTCATAGCGCCGTCAAAGAGGCCATACATCATTTCGTAGGCTTCCTTGGGATCCATCCAGTTATTGGTGGGGCCGGCTTCCTTCTTGGAGCGGGCACAGATAAAGGTTCTGTCCTCTACCCGCGCTACGACCAAAGGATCGGTGCGATGCAGATAGCAGCCCGGCAGTCTTTCCTGGTTCGGCTTCTCGATCTCACCGGTGGAGCAAGCCTCTGCCCGCAGGGCCTCCAGCTGCTCTTCGCTACCATCGATCCAAACGATCTTTTCGGGCTTGGTGATAGCGGCCATTTCGTCGATCCAAGTCAGTAAAGCTTGATTCTTAGTGGTCATTTTCGTGGTTCCTTTCGTTTTTATCAATTTTCTCCTGTATACAATTATAAATGGTATTGTGCAACTTTGCAACCCACATTATACCTAAACTTTCACCATAGAATACTTTAATTTTGTGCAAGTTCGTAAAGTTTTTTGAAAACCTGGGGCGAAAAGACTTCCCCACGGGCAGTTTCGGGCAATCCCGCCCGATTCAGAAGGGCGCGAACCCCTTCCCGATCCATCCCCAACACAGCCTGAACCGCAGGAGAGGAAGCGAACATCTTCCGCCGCGCCGCAAAGGCGCTTTCCACCAGCTTGACAAAGGCTTCCCGCTCAAGGGGTGCATCGGCCTTGGGGGTCAGCCGCACCACCGCACTGGTCACGTGGGGGGCGGGATAAAAATAGTGGGGCGCAACATCGAACAGATACTCCACTTCATAAAAAGCCTGAATAATGGCGGTAATCGCCCGATAATCCTTGCCGCCGGGGGCGGCCATCAGCCGCTGGGCCACCTCTTTTTGCACCATCACCACCGCCTTTTCCCAGCAGGGGTTCCGCAAAAGAAGCATCAAAATCTCGG
>JAZOXD010000028.1:0-3123 GCA_045659565.1 Eubacteriales bacterium
TGCGCAATGCCGGGCAGATTATAACGAATTGCTTCGGGAGGATCAGCGGATCGCCCGGGCCAGGGTGCTCAGTGCCGCGCCCCTGACCGAAGAGCAGCAAAAAAAATTGTTGCAAAAGCTGGAAAAGATCAGTGGCCGCAAGGTGGAAGCTACCTTCGCCACCGACCCTGCCTTGCTGGGCGGCTTTACCGTTGAAATGGACGGCACCGTTCTGGATAGCAGCCTGCGGCAGCAGATGCGCAACATAAAGGAAGTGATGCAATCATGAGCAAGAAACCGGAAGAAATCAGTAATATTATAAAGGAACAGATCAAAAACTACCAAGCCAAGCTGGAAATGCAGGAAACGGGCACCGTGATCCTGGTGGGCGATGGCATCGCCCGGGTTTACGGCCTGAAAAACTGCATGGCCGGCGAGCTTTTGGAATTTGAAGACGGCAGCGCCGGTATGGCCCAGAATTTAGAGGAAGAAACCGTTTCTGTGGCCGTTCTTTCCGACCGGAATCAAATTCGGGTGGGAACCACTGTCCGCCGCACCGGCAAAGTGCTTTCCGTTCCCGTTGGGGAGGGGCTTTTAGGCCGAGTGGTCAACGCCCTGGGCGAGCCCATCGACGGCAAAGGCCCCATTGAATATGCCGCCAGCCGCCCCATCGAATCGGAGGCGCCCGGTATCATCGAACGGGAAAGCGTTTCCGTCCCCTTGCAGACCGGCATCAAGGCCATCGACAGTATGATCCCCATTGGCCGAGGCCAGCGGGAGCTGATCATCGGCGACCGGCAGACCGGCAAAACGGAGATCGCTATTGATACCATTATGAATCAGAAGGACACCGGGGTTCTTTGCATCTATGTGGCCATCGGCCAAAAGAATACCTCGGTGGTGCAATTAGCCAACGAGTTGACCCAGGCCGGGGCGATGGATTATACCATCATCGTTTCCGCCTCGGCCAGTGAAAGCGCACCCTTACAGTATATCGCTCCCTATTCCGGCTGCGCTATGGCAGAATATTTCCGGGAGCAGGGTAAGGATGTTTTGATCATTTATGATGATCTGAGCAAGCACGCAGTGGCTTACCGCGCCCTTTCGTTGCTGATCCGCCGTCCCCCCGGACGGGAGGCTTATCCCGGAGATGTTTTCTATCTCCATTCCCGTCTTTTGGAGCGGGCAGCCTGTGTGGCCCCTGAATTCGGCGGCGGTTCCATTACTGCCCTGCCCATTATTGAAACCCAGGCCGGCGACGTTTCGGCCTATATTCCCACCAACGTAATCTCCATCACCGATGGTCAGATCTTTTTGGAGACCGAGTTGTTCCACGCAGGCATTATGCCCGCCATCAACCCGGGTATTTCCGTTAGCCGGGTGGGCGGTTCTGCCCAGCTGAAGGCGATGAAAAAGGTTTCCGGCGAATTGAAACTGCTTTATTCCCAATATCGGGAACTGCAATCCTTTGCCCAGTTCGGCAGCGATCTGGATGCCGATACCAAGGCCCGCCTGGCCTTGGGCGAGCGGATCGTAGAGGTATTGAAGCAAAACCGCAACGCCCCCGTTCGGGTGGGCTGCCAGGTGGCCATCGTTTATGCGGTGATCCACGGTTTTCTGGATGCGGTGGCTGTGGATAAAGTGAAGGAATTCGAGCAAAACCTCTTTGAGCGTTTGGAAAATACCGAAGAAGAACTGCTTCGCCGTTTTGAGACCGGCTATTTTGAGCCGGAGGATACCCAGCGGTTAGAACAGGTTCTTGCCGCAATGCAGGGGTGAGCCTATGGGTGCCAACACAAAACTTTTGCGTACCCGCATCCGCAGCGTTCAATCCACCCAGCAATTGACCAAGGCCATGGGGCTGGTGGCATCCTCCAAGATCCGCCGAGCCAACGAGGCCATGAGCAAGAGCCGACAATATGCCGAGGCAGTGCAGGAGGCCGTTAAAACCCTGGCCGCCTCTCCCGATTGCGCCAAAAGCCCTTATCTGGCCCGGCGGGAAACCGAACGGATCCGGCTGATTGTGATCGCCGGCGACCGGGGCCTGGCGGGGGGCTATAACGCCAACATCTTCCGCCTTTTGCGGGAACTGCCCCCTGCGGAATATATCCCCATCGGCAAGCGGGCCTGCGAACGCTTTGACCAACCCTTTCTCTCTTCGGAGACCTTCAGTTCCGAGGAAGCAAGAGCCTTGGCCAAAACCCTTTGCGCAGATTTTGCCGCCGGCGAATATGATCGGCTGGGGATCGTTTATACGATTTATGAATCTATGATGACCCAAACTGCTGCGGTACAATGGGTGTTGCCCTTAGAAAAGCCGGAAACCGCCGGAAAAAGCGGCATTATCTTTGAGCCCAATGAGCAGGAGATTCTGCCCATGGCGGTTTTGGAATATGTTTCCGGTCGGCTGACCGCCGCTCTGCGGGAAAGCTTTGCCAGCGAGGTGGCCGCCCGACGGATGGCCATGGATTCCGCCGATAAAAACGCCACCCAGATGATCGATTCGTTACAGCTGGAATACAACCGGGCACGGCAGGGTGCGATCACCCAAGAGATCACCGAGATCGTTGCCGGCGCCGGGGAATAAAGGAGATAAGACCTTGAATAATAATCATATCGGCACCGTTAGCCAGGTTATGGGCCCGGTTGTTGACGTTGCCTTTACCGAAGGGGGCCTGCCCCCCATCTATAACGCCTTGACGATGCCCATTGAGGATCGCACCCTCACCGTTGAGGTGGCCCAGCATATCGGGAATAAAACCGCCCGTTGCATTGCTATGGCCTCTACCGATGGCCTGAAGCGCGGAACGGAAGTAACCGATACCGGCAAGGCCATCAGCGTGCCTGTGGGCCGGGAGACCCTGGGCCGGATCTTTAATGTTTTGGGCGATCCGGTGGATAATCGGGAAGCCCCCGAAACCGAGGAGCGCTGGAACATTCACCGCCCCGCCCCCGCCTATGATGAACTTTCCACCTCCCAGGAGATCCTGGAAACCGGTATCAAGGTTGTGGACCTGATCTGCCCCTATTCCAAGGGTGGTAAGATTGGCCTTTTCGGCGGCGCCGGCGTAGGCAAAACCGTTTTGATCATGGAATTGATCAATAATATCGCCAAGCAGCACGGCGGCCTTTCGGTGTTCACCG
>JAZOXD010000029.1:0-4685 GCA_045659565.1 Eubacteriales bacterium
TGAATTCTTCCTTGGGGGTTCCGATGTCGGAAAAGACCACCTGGCTGCAATGGGGGTATTCCCGGTACAGGCGGTACACATTCCGGGCGCAATGAACAATCTTGGAACATTCCGGATTCACCACTGCATCGGGATTCACCAGGCGTGGATCCAAAGCGCAGCTGCGCCCATCCACCGTCACCTTCAAAAGATTATCCTCGGTCCGGCTCACCTTGCCGTCCCGGATCAGATCGATCCGTTTGGTGATTTGCTTGAAATACTCCTGCTGAGCCGGGTCACAGGGCACCACAACCTTGGTATAGCCCTTGAACTTGGGCAGGTTGGGCTGATTTTCCGTCGGCTGATAAAAATCACAGACGGTGGAAAGCAAATTCATCAGTTCCGGCAGGTTATGAAAGTTGCTGAATCGGGTCACCAGCCGCAGATTTGTTCCATCCAGATCCACGCTCCAATGGCTCTCTCTTTCGCCAAAGGTATTAATCCACATATCAAAGGAATCCAGGTTATGATACCGCATCTCCTTAGGCATCAGAAACATCATCATTGCATAAAGATCGGTCAGGGAATTGGGCACCGGGGTGCCGGTGGCGAAGATCACCTTGTCCACGTGGTCCAGTTTTTCCATCAGATCCACACTCTTTTTACTGCCCTTGCCCCGCTTCCCCTCCAAGCCCATGATTTTAGATTCCAGAGGAAGATTTTTAAAATAATGGGCTTCGTCCACAAAAAGGGTATTCACCCGCAGTTCGTCAAAGGTAATGCCCTCCACCGGCGGGTTTTCCACCATAAAGGTGGCCAATTTTTCGGCGGTCTTTTCCGCCTGGCGGGTCAGCGCCTTCTTTTCCCAGGCGTGACCGCTGTTGGCGGCGGCATTTTTCAGGTGTTGAATCTCTTTTTCCATCTTTTGAATATGATGCTCCCGGGAAAGGGGGATCAATTTAAAGGAATCGTCCGAAAGATAGATGGCGGTATAATCCCCGTCCCGAATCTCCCGCAGGACCGCCTGCCGACGGGCAGGAACAAAGTCCTTGGCATAAACAACCAGGATCCGGTCATTGGGATACAGATGACGGTGATTGTTTGCCATCTCCTGCAAAACCTGTTTTTGAGAAACGACCATATTTTTATTGCTGATCTCCAACCGCTTCAGCTCGTGGGCAGACATTTGCATCATATTGGTCTTCCCGGCGCCGGTAGCGTGAGCAAACAAACAGTTGTGAGGGCTCATAATTGCCTGAACCGCACCATTGCGCTGGCTACTGTATGGGACTACCTCCGGATTCATATCCGGAAACTTCCAAAAGGATCCGTCATAGGGAATATGGCGATGGCTGGTCATTGACCGGTTATAAAGCGCTTCCAGCGCTCTTTTCCGTTTGGGATCGTCTTTGCACCACCGTTCAAAGGTTTCTTGCCATAGCCGTTGCCGCTCCTGCAGTTCAAGGGTCGCCTCCCGGTCCACCTTGCCCCGATGGTTCGGGTTGCCGGTGTTTTTATAGACAACCGCATCCCGCCCGTTCATGGTATGTTCCAAAATTTGTAAAGCCCCCATCCGCTTGGTGCTGAAGCAGGCTTCGCGCTCCAACTCGCCCCGGGCGATGGGCGGCGCCTCTACCCGCCAGCGTTTTTTCTCACGGGTGTAATAAATCTGGGGCTTTAGCCATAGGCCCAGAGTATCCTTGGCGAAATTTTCAACATACGCGCCGGGGACCCAGTTTGCCCCCAATACACAATAAATTTCGTCCAGACTGACCCAGGGGAGTCTGTATTTCTTCAACGCCCGGATGTTGGCCAAAAAAGATTCAGGGAACCGTTTCTTCAGTTCGGTTACCTCTTCGAGCTTTTGATCGATATCCCCGGATACATATTCATTTGTCAGAACCCAGCCCTCCTCCATATTCCAATGGGTGGCATCCATAAAATATCGGTGGTCCTGTACAATTGCGCCGCTGTCACGCAGGTCCGTAACAAGGGTTTCCAAGGGGATATTATAAATCCGACTCATAGCAGGCAGATCCACCCGACCGGGTTGGTTCAGATAGGTCGCCAATGCCTCTGTAGAGGATAAATTACGCCCGTCTTTCCCGGCGGTGGTCACTGCCGCGCCGCCGTCCAACAGTTGCGTCATATCCAACTCAATGGATTGATTTTGTTCCATTTTGTTTTTCATACCTCCTTCCATCATAAATTGTAGCGCATGGAAATTCCCTTCCCCTTTGGGGGGAGATTTCTGTCCAATTGTTTTAAAATTCAATTGTTGCTTGATTTTCTTCCAAAAACAACTGATTGCGTCTTACCCAAAGCCCCTTTATCAGGGTATTATGAGTTTGAAATACAAGGAGGACTTAATGTGAAACCTTGTATCAGCAGTTATAGTTTTCAAAAGCGAAAGATTTGAAAGAAAAAATTCAAAAGGAGGTCGAAAAATAAAAAAAGAAAATGCCGATCTTTCGATCGGCATTTTCTTATCCTAATAAAACATCGGTAACAAGCATTAAACAAAATCCCACCAACAGGGCGTAGGTTGCGCCCCGTTGGGCGCCGTGGGCGTGGGTTTCGGGGATCATTTCGTCGCTGACCACATAAAGCATCGTTCCTCCGGCAAAGGCCAGGGCAAAGGGCAGCACCACCGCCGAAATGCTCACGGCAAAAAAGCCGATCAGCGTTCCCAAAACCTCCACCAGACCGGTGGCCATCGCAATGGCAACGGTTTTTCCGGCGCTGACTCCGGCCGCCAACATGGGGCCGATGATCACCATTCCTTCGGGAATATTCTGCAAGGCGATGCCTCCGGCGATCACCATCGCCCGGCCCGTATCCCCGGCCCCGAAGCCCACTCCGGCGGCCAACCCCTCGGGCAGGTTATGAATAGCAATGGCCAGAACAAACAGCAAAACCTTGCTGAGATCCGCATTCTGATGGCTTTCATTATCCGCTCCCACCAGCTTATGCAGATGGGGCACCAGCTTATCGATCAGGTTCAGACAAAGGGCCCCGGCGAAAACTCCGGCAACGGTGATCAAAAGGCCGTATTTTCCGCCATAATCCAAGGAAGGCAGAATCAGCCCCAGCACCGCCGCCGAAAGCATTACCCCCGCCGCAAAGGAAAGCACAATATCGGAAAACCGATGAGAGATCCTTTTACATAAAAAGCCCAGCAGGGCGCCAACGGCGGTGGCACCCCCCACACCAAGGGCAGTGAACAAAACGACCAGCATCAGAGCACCAAAGAAGGAGCACTATAGATCCGGCCGGCCAGTTCCTGGTTCAGCATATAAAGGCTCTTGGGATCGGAACCGAACAGTTCCATTTTAGAGATCAGATCGTTGGCGTTGGTCTCTTCTTCCCCCTGTTCCTTCACGAACCAATCCAAAAACTGCATGGTTCTGAAATCCCGCACGTCGTAGGCGGCGCCGTAAATATCGTTAATCAGAGAGGTTACGTATTTTTCGTGCTCCAGCCCGGCCTGCAGAACATCCATATGGCAGGTGAACACCTTATCGGGCTTATCAATGGCCTCCAGGGTCACCGGCTGATTTTCGTTTTGCAGGTAGGTGTAAAAGAGCATGGCGTGATCCCGTTCCTCCTGGGCCTGGATCATATACCAATTGGCAAAACCATCCAAGCCGGCGGCCTTGAAATAGTTGGAAAAATCCAGATAAAGATAGGCGGAATAAAGTTCCTTGTTGATCTGTTGATTCAATAATTCGTGTACTTTTGTGTTCATTTTAAAAATTCCTCCTTGCTTTTTTGAATCCATTATATCATATTTTTTGAAAATAACCGTAACTTGGTCACAAAAAAATTTTTACAGTTACTTTTTATCGTCTGCGGTCTGTTCTCCCTTTTTGTTGAAAATAAATTGATAAACTACCACAATGGCCGCCATCACCCCGGCGGCAGCCAAAAAGACCGGCAGATAGCTGCCCGCCAGTTCGTAAATGCCGTTAGTCAAGGGGCCGCCCACCGCATAGCCCGCAACGTTCACCGCAACGATCTTGCCCAAAAGGTTGGCGTTGTTTTCGCCCTTGGAAAGACCGGTGGTGATCAAGGGCAACATCACCGTTTCCAAAGGAATGGCGATGGCGTGAACCGCCGTATAGGCCAGGGCCAGCCATTTGCCCCAGGCGGGACCATTGATAAAGGCCAGGATCAGCATGGTGGCCGAAGCCGCCACCGTTGCCATACTCACGGTAAACCGCAGGCCCCGTCGATCGAATACAAAGCCGATCAGCATTTTGCTGCCCGCCAGCATCAGGGAACTAACGCCCATCACCTTGCCCACGTAATCGGAGGACAAGCCCTGATCCATCATATGGGAGGCAGCCACCCCGCCGGTGCCCTGCAGGATCAGGCCGGTTAGAAAAACGCAGACCATTGCTATGACCATCCGGCCGTTCATGGGGATCTTTTTCGATTCCGCCTTGGGAGCGTTGGCCACCGTTTGGGCCGCCTCCGGTGGATCCCGATAGAAGCCCACCATCAGAATACCGCCCACTGCCAGTACCGTAGCCACCATCCAATAGGCCTTGCGATAGCCAAAGGTATCGCCCCCATAGAGCATGGGCGTGATGATCTGGGAGGCCAGGGCGCCGCCCAGGCCATTCGTGGCCAGAACCACCCCCAAAACCGTTCCGATATGCTCCTTGTAGCAGCGGCGCAGGATCCAACTGATGATGGTGGGG
>JAZOXD010000030.1:0-1186 GCA_045659565.1 Eubacteriales bacterium
GGCATTGCGGATTTGTTTATTTATTTAGCCACGTCTTTTTCGTAAAGGGCTTCCAATTGTTCCGTCATTGCCTTGGCGGTGAATTTTTGCTCATATTCCGCCGCGGCGCCTTGGGAAAGTTTTTCATACAAAGCGGGGTCGGACGCCACTTGGGCAATGGCTTGGGCCATGGCAACGGGATCCTTTTGGGGCACCACCAGACCGTTGAGGCCATCGGTGATCATATAGGGGTTCCCGCCGAAATCGGTAACCACGGCGGGCTTGCCCAGGCTCATCCCTTCGGCCAGGGCCATGGAGGAGGCTTCGGTGCCGTAGGAGCAGTTCAGCCCCAGGTCCATAATATTACAATAAGGCACGATATCCGTGGTAAAGCCGGTGAACAGCACCTTATCGGCAATGCCCAAATCTTTTGCCTGTTGCTCTACCTCTTCTTTACAGGCGCCGGTGCCCATCACAATAAACTGCAGTTTTTCGTAAAGAGCAGGATCCTTTTGCAGTTCCTTCACGGTTTCCATCAAATAAGAATGGCCCTTATAAACCTCCAGCCGGGCAGAAATCAGGCAGACAAACTGATCTTCGCCGATTCCCAAAGAACGGCGAAATTCCTGTTTTTTTGATTCTTCCAGGGCTTCCAGGGGTTCCACCCCGTTGATGATAACCTGAATCTTTTTGGGGCTGACACCGGTATCCGTTAAATTATCCGCCGCAGCGTGGGCCACCGCCACAATGGAGGTGGAAAGGGTGTTATTGATCAGACCGTTGATCTGTTTCCCCGGGAAGGTGGTAAGCTTGCGGGGCATATCAAAGACGCAATGGCGGGTATAGATCCGGCTCTTCACCCCGCAAAGCCAGGCGGCCAGCTTGCCGCTGAAGGCAGAATGAGTATGCACAATATCCGGCTTTTCCGCCTTGATGATGCGGCAATATTCCTTCAGGGCCTTGGGATCCCAGGAACGATCGTGGCCGTGTTCCGTTTCAATAACCCGATAACCCTCTTCCTTTACCAAGGGCACCAATGCGCCGCCCTTGGGCACCAGCACCACCACCTCAAAGCGGCTTCGATCGAAGCATTTCAGGCAATGGAGCAACACCCGGCCGGCACCGCCAAAGTTGGAATCGGTCATGATATTCAAAACTTTAATCATTTGAAACTCCTCACAGTAATTCCGCCAATTTTTCAATATCT
>JAZOXD010000031.1:0-3654 GCA_045659565.1 Eubacteriales bacterium
GATCAGTGTTCCGTAGGGGAAGGGGACCAGCAGCATCACCGCCACGAAAACCGGGATCATACACACCCGGAGCAGGGTCAGTTTGTTGGGTAAATTCATTGTTCATTCTCCTTTGCGGACCCGATCAGATCGAAATCCAAAGTATCTTCTAATGTAACTTCTATAAAATCGCCCACAGCCACACTGCCGGCGGCGGTGAAAAAGATCTTTCCGTCGATATCCGGCGCCTCTGCATAACTGCGGCCGAACCAACATTCTCCGAACCGGTCATAGCCTTCTACCAAAACGGTTACTGTTTGACCTAAAAGGGTGTTTTGCTTTTCCTCCACGATCTCCGATTGGATGGTCTCCAGAACATCCTTGCGGCGTTCCTTCACATCCTCGGGCATCTGATCCGGCAGGTCATGGGCCGGCGTTCCTTCTTCCCGGGAATAGCAGAACACGCCCAATTTATCGAATTTTGCTTCCCGCACAAAGTTGCAAAGCGCTTCGAAATCTTCGTCGGTTTCCCCGGGGAAGCCCACGATCAGCGTGGTGCGCAGGGCCACATTGGGAATTTTTGCCCGCAGTTTGGTTAAGAGCGCCAGCAGGCTTTTGGTATCGCCGGGCCGGTTCATGGCCTTCAACACCTTGCCAACGGCGTGCTGGATGGGCATTTCAATATAGGGCAACACCTTGGGCTCGGTGGCCATCAGGTCCATCAGCTCCTCGCTGATTTTATCGGGATAAAGATAAAGCAGGCGCAACCATTTTAATTCCGGAATCCGGGCAATCTGCCGGATCAGTTCCGGCAACCGGCGCTCTCCGTAAAGATCAATGCCGTAATTGGTGGTGTCCTGGGCAATGAGAATCAGTTCCCGGGCCCCCTCGTCCACTAATTTTTCCGCCTCTGCCACAATGGATTCTATGGGTCGGCTGTGGTAGGGGCCGCGGATGGTGGGGATACAGCAATAGGCGCAACGGTTGTTACAGCCGTCTGCAATTTTAATATAGGCGGTGTATGAAGGGGAGGTGACGATCCGATCCCCCTCCAACTGGAGGTTGGCGGTATCGTCGAAGAATTCCGGTCGCTTCCCGGACAGCACGTCCTCGATCGCCTCGGTGATCCGCTGGAAGCTGCCTACGCCGATAAAGCCATCCACCTCCGGCAGTTCCCGGGCGATTTCTGCTTGGTAACGTTCCGGCAGACAACCGGCCACCAGGATCTTTTCCACTTTGCCTTCATTTTTCAACTGGGCCACCTCAAAGATGGTCTCCAGAGCTTCCTGCTTGGCGCTTTCAATAAAGCCGCAGGTGTTGATCACCGCCACTTGGATGTTTTCCAGATCTCCGGAAAGTTCCCAACCCTTTTGATGGCAGGCGGCAATCATTTTTTCGGTATTGATGGTGTTTTTTTCACACCCCAATCCGATAAAACCGATCTTAATCATAATCTTCCTCATATTGATAAAGTACGCTATTGATTTCGTCGAACCCAAACCCATAGCGCAAAAGCCCTTGGACCACCTTTTGGCGAATTTTAGGGTCCTTCAGATCATAGCGGCGGTATTTGGTTTCCAGATACCATTGAACCGAGCCTTCGTAATCATAGTCCAGATCGGCAACGGCTTCCTTGGCCAGCTCTGTGGGGATTCCCCGCTGGATCAGCTCCGGCAGGATCCGCCGGGGCCCCCAATGCTTGGCTTCCGCAAAGCGTTGGGCCAGTTTTTCTGCCAGCCGTTCATCGTCGAGAAAGCCTCGTTCCGCCATATAATCGCAAGCGGCCTCCGCCGGAGCGGGGTCAATCCCGAACCGGGTCAGTTTTTCAAAAAGCTTTTTCCGGCTCAGATCGCCGTAGCCTAAATACTCAAAGGCCTTTTCTTTGGCGGGGATCAATTGAGCCGCTAAGGTCAGGGCCTGGATTTCCTCCTCGCCAAAGGGCATCCCTACCTCTAATTCCTGCTCCAAAAGCAGGGAAAAGGGGATACTTATAAAGAATTCGCCATCGATATAAAGATCCCGCTTGCCCGGCTTTTCCGGGTTCAGCAGAATATCGGTAATGATGGGCTTATTCAAAGTCATCAGCAGTTACATCCAGGGAAACGGCGGGCGCAGCGGCCTTGGGCGCTTCCTCGGCGGCAGGGGCAGCCTTGGCGGGGGCCTTCTTTTTGGTTACCTTGCTTTCCATTTCCCGCAGGGTATCAAAGTTAGCCCGGATCTCGGCTTCCAATTCGGCATAAATATCGGGGTTTTCCCGCAGGAAGTTCTTGGCATTATCCCGACCTTGTCCGATCCGCTCGTCCTTATAGGAGAACCAGGCGCCGCTCTTCTTCACCAGCTTCAGCTTTTCGCCCAGATCCAAGAGTTCGCCTTCCTTGGAGATGCCTTCGCCGTACATAATATCAAAGGAAGCCACCTTGAAGGGGGGCGCAACCTTATTTTTCACGATCTTGCACTTAACGGCATTACCCACTACCTCGGTACCCACCTTCAGGGCCTCGGATTTGCGTACATCGGTCCGAACAGAGGAATAGAACTTCAGGGCGTTACCACCGGTGGTGGTTTCGGGGTTGCCGTACATCACACCAATCTTCATACGCAGCTGGTTGATGAAGATGGCCACACAGTTGGTTCTGGCCAGCACACCGGTCAGCTTCCGCAGGGCCTGGCTCATCAGACGAGCCTGCAGACCCACGTGGGAATCACCCATCTCGCCTTCGATTTCGGAGCGGGGGGTCAAAGCGGCAACGGAGTCCACGATTACCAGATCAATGGCACCGGAACGCACCAACTGCTCGGTGATTTCCAGAGCCTGCTCGCCGTGGTCCGGCTGGGCCACCAACAGATTGTCCACATCCACACCCAAAGCTTCTGCATAATCGGGGTCCAAAGCGTGCTCCGCATCGATAAAGGCAACGGTGCCGCCTTGCTTTTGGGCTTCTGCCGCCACGTGCAGGGCAACGGTGGTCTTACCGGAGGATTCCGGCCCATAAATCTCTACGATCCGGCCCTTGGGCAGGCCGCCGATTCCCAGCGCCAGATCCAGCGCCAAAGAGCCGGTGGGAACCACTTCCAAATTCATATGCTGATTATCGCCCAGCTTCATGACAGCCCCTTGACCGAACTGCTTTTCGATCTGTTCCAGGGCTTTTGCCAGGGCTTCCTGTTTATCTTTAACTGCCATATCCGTTTACTCCTTTAAGATATAGTTATATAGTTTAATTATATAATAAATCAAGAAGGAAAGCAATAAGAAATTCGAATTCCAATACGGAAACAACACCCAGTAACACAAACGAATGGTGTGGATCGCGACTTTTTGATTGGAAAGTATAATACATACAAAAACCGGCCTTCGTCAGAAGGCCGGTTTAATTTTAAAGTTTTACGGTGGCGGTGCCGTCTTCTTGGTAGACGATGCGGTCGCCTTTGCGGGCGAATTCGTCCACGAAGGCAAAGTAGGCCTCTTTATTGGGGAACAAAGGCTCAAAGTTTTCTTTGATCTCTTTGGCCAGGGTGGCATGGTCCTTTAAAAGGAGGTATAGCATCGCCAACTGCAATTGGGCGGACTGAATGCAGGCCTTTTCGGGGTCTGCAATGCGGTAGTCCGAACCGTGGGAGGTCCCTGCGGCGCCGGGGGCGTAGGGGTGTACTGCGGGCATCACGCAGGAGATA
>JAZOXD010000032.1:0-2477 GCA_045659565.1 Eubacteriales bacterium
ATAAGAGGCACTGAAAGTTTGGCACCGCATTACCATTACAGGCAGCCGCTCACGTGCGGCTGCCTTTTTGCCTACTTTCTCTTGCTACCCGTGAACAGGTCCATATATTCTTTTATGCTGATTTGATCGGATGCATGGTCCTCCTCCAATTGGTTTCTGATGTATTCTTCAATAATTCTTTTGTTTTCCCCACTGTATCTACATAAGACAGGGGATGGTTATCGTGAAAACCGTCCCCCGTCTTATGTTCTGATAATTCAACAGAGTACGTTCCCGTTCCAACTTTTGCAAAGAAAAAAAGCCCCCCGAATTCGGGGGGCTAAAAGTTTCATTATACCAACTGAACGATGGCCATTTCGGCGCCGTCACCACGGCGGGGGCCGATCTTAACGATGCGGGTGTAACCGCCGTTACGATCTTCATAGTTAGCAGCAATTTCAGTAAACAGCTTGTTAACTACGTCTTCCTTGGTAATGTAAGCAAGAGCCTGACGCTTGCTGTGCAAGGTGTTGGTCTTGCCGAGGGTAATCATTTTTTCGGTTTCTCTACCCACTTCCTTGGCTCTGGTCAAAGTGGTTTCAACGGAGCCATTTTCCAGCAGATAGGTTACCATACCTCTGAGCATCGCCTTACGGTGATCAGTAGGGCGGCCCAACTTTCTATATCCGGACATGAGTAAACCTCCTTTGCAAGGGTGATCGGAAGGGCCCCGCAGGGCTGCTTCCGTTCCCAAATCGTTAAATAATTATTCGTCGTCTTTCTTCAGTGCGAGGCCCAGGGAGGCGATCTTGCCGATCACTTCGTCCAGGGATTTACGGCCCAGATTCCGAACCTTCATCATATCTTCCTCGCTCTTATTGATCAGATCCTCAACGGTATTGATACCGGCTCTCTTCAAGCAGTTGAAGGAGCGAACAGAAAGATCCAGTTCTTCAATGGTCATCCGCAGAGCGGTGATGGTTCTGGATTCTTCCTTCTCAACCATAATTTCGGCGTTCTTTGCCTTTTCGGAAAGATCAATGAACAAAGACAAATGCTCATTCATTACTTTGGCAGCCAGAGAAACGGCATCGCTGGCGGAAATAACGGAATTGGTCCATACTTCCAAAGTCAGCTTATCGAAATCGGTGATCTGGCCAACGCGGGTATTTTCAACCTTATAGTTCACCTTGGTAACCGGGGAGAAATCGCTATCCACAGCCAGCATATTGGTGAGACCTTCGGTATAAGCCTTATTCTTCTCGGCGGATACATAACCACGGCCATGATCCATGATCAGATCGATAGTCAAAGTGGCGCCATCGCCTAAAGTTGCCAAAACATGATCGGGGTTCAGGATCTCAACGTCGCTATCGACCTTAATATCGCCGGCGGTAACAACGCAGGGGCCCTTGGCCTCGATATAAACGGTTTTTTGCTCATCGCAATAGAGTTTCGGGATAATGCCCTTGATGTTCAAGATGATCTCGGTTACGTCCTCCTTCACCCCTTCAATGGTGGTGAATTCGTGGGGAACGTCGTTGATCTTTGCTGCTACAACAGCGCATCCGGGCAGGGAGGAAAGCAGGATCCGGCGAAGAGAGTTGCCTAAGGTCAGACCATAGCCCCTCTCTAAAGGATCGGCCACAAAGCGGCCATACTCGCCATTATCACCGACAACCTCGGTTTCGATCCGGGGTCTTTCAATTTCGATCATATCTAAAACCTCCTTATTATCTCACAAAAGCGTGAGTACATTCTGAAAAACATCTTAATCCCCAAAAGGGAAGTTCGCCTATTACTTGGAGTACAACTCGACGATCAAATGCTTTTCTACAGGGAGATCGATATCTTCGGCATCAGCCACGCCAACTACCTTAGCAGTAGTGCCGTTCAGCTCCAGCCACTTCACAACAGCACGCTTTTCGTTGGCTTCCAGGATCCCTTTGATCTTGGCGGAACTCATGCTATCTTCTTTGATTGCGATTACATCCCCAACTTCAACCAGCAGGGAAGGAATATTTACTTTCTTACCATTCAAGGTAAAATGTCCGTGGCGCACCAGCTGGCGAGCCTCGGGTCTGGACATAGCAAAGCCTAATCTGTAAACAACATTGTCCAATCTGCTTTCTACGATAGACATCAGATTGTCACCGGTAACGCCCTGTTTCTTAACGGCCATTTCATAATACTTAGCGAACTGGCTCTCCAGAACGCCATAGTATCTTCTGACCTTTTGCTTCTCTCTGAGCTGAGTACCATACTCAGAAACTTTCTTTCTGCCCTGACCGTGCTGACCGGGTGCATATGCACGACGAGCAAGAGCGCACTTATCAGAATAGCAACGCTCGCCCTTCAGGAACAGCTTTTGGCCTTCTCTGCGGCATTGACGGCAAACTGCGCCAGTATATCTAGCCATCTCGTTATCCTCCTTATACTCTTCTTCTCTTCGGCGGTCTGCAGCCGTTATGAGGGATGGGGGTCACGTCTTTGATCAG